>NZ_JBQSVT010000058.1:0-20166 GCF_052376555.1 Specibacter sp. AOP5-B1-6 | reverse complement strand
CGGGTAGAAGCCGGCCAACGGCGCAATTTCCCGCGAGAAGACCGTTTCGTCGATGGTGAAGGGGATGAAGTGGAAGCCCGGTGCCGTGCCAAAGTCCTCAAGCATGGGGCGCAGCGCCTCCGTGTAGCTGACGGCGAAGGGGATGTCATGGCCGGTGTCGGCACCGAACTTCTTGAAGGATTCCGTGTGGTGGTTGCGGAACACGCCGGGGTGGATGGTCATGACCAGCCCGTCCTCGACTGACATGCGGGCCATTTGGTAGCTCATGTGTGCTTCAAAGGCGTCGGCATCCACCGATGTGGCCTCGCCGCGGCGCGCCTTCTCAAACAGCGCCTCGGCCTGGGCCGCGTCCAGGCGCAGTGTCTGCGCCGTGCGGACGCCATGGTCGGCCGAGACTGCGCCGTGCTCGACAAAGTGCTGGCGCCTGTTTTCCAGGGCCCGAATGTAGCCGGCGTAGCCGCTGAGCCCGTCGCCGGCAACGCTGATCAACTTCTCCACACGCTCGGCCCACCCGGCGGCGGCAAACTTGATGTACGCGTCCGGGCGGAAGGTGGGCAGCACGCGTCCGGTGAAGGTGGGGTCCTTGGCAATGGCCGCGTGGGCGGCGAGATCGTCCAGGGGGTCGTCGGTGGTCGCCAGAACCTCGATGTTGAAGTCCTTGAACAGCTGGCGGGGCCGGAATGCAGGGCTCTTGAGCTTCGCGTCCAGCTCATCAAAGAGGAAATCGGCGTTGTCGGCATTGACTTCCTTGGACAGGCCAAAGACGTGCTCAAAGGAATCACGCATCCAATAGCCGGAGGCCGTGCCGTCAAAGAGCGCCCACGCCTTGGCGAATTCGCGCCACGTTTCCCGGGGCTCCACCGCGGTGGTGCCGCCGACACGCAATTTCTCCAGCGGCACGCCGCTGGCGTGGATTAAACGGGTGACGTAGTGGTCCGGACTGACCAGCAACGTTGCGGGGTCAGGGAACGGGGTGTCCAGTTCCAGCATGGACGCTTCCACGTGGCCATGCGGGGAAATGATGGGGAGGTCTTCAACCCGGGCGAGCAGGTCCCGTGCGATGGCCCGGGTGCCGGGGTCTGCGGGCAGCAGCCGGTCCGGATCGGCGGCAGGTGAGCGACGCCCGGTTGACGCAGCCTGGCCGGCATCACCAGCGGCAGCGCCAGCGGCGGACAAGGTCTCAGGGGAATTGGGTGAGCGCAAATGTGACATAGCTCAATCGTCCATGCAGCCACCCCACTTTGTCAACCGGTTGCCAAATGATTGCCACTGTGGTCCGCTGCCCTGTCAAACACTGCTGCAGCGTCCTGTGGAGCCCCGAATCACCAGCTCCGTGGGCAAGGCTGCCGTCCCCTGCATTGCCTCGACCTTGTCCACGGCGTCGAGGACCCCTTGAAGTGCAGCGGCGCCCAGCTCCCGCAACGGTGACTTGATGGTCGACAGCGGCGGCGTGGTGAAATCGGAACCAAAGATATTGTCAAAGCCAAGGATGCTCAGCTCCGCGGGGATGACCATCCCGGCCGCCTGCAACTCGCGCATCAGGCCGATCGCCATCAGGTCGTTGTAACAAAAGACGGCAGTGGCAGATCCGGAGCGGACCGCCGCGGCCGAATGGCGCCCGCCGTCGACAGTTGGCTGGCTGGAGGCAACGACGGAGGCCTCCATGCCATGCCAATCGCATCTGGCTTTGATGCTCTCCCAACGGCGCTGTGACATCCAGGACCGCTCCGGGCCCGACACGTAGGAAATGGCCGTGTGGCCCATGTCAGCCAGGTGCCTGACGGCCTCGGTGACCCCGGCGTCGGTGTCCGCAACAACGGATGGCACGCCGGCAACGCTTCGATTGATCACCACCACGGGTTTCTTGGCTGCAAGCTGGCCAATTTCCTCATCTGAAAGTCGGGGGCTGGCAAGGATGAGCCCGTCCACCGTGGTCAGCATGCGCTTGGCGGCGGTGAGTTCCAGTTCCGCAGATTCGGTGGATTCGGCCAGCATCAGCGTGTAGTCACGGGCTGAGGCCGCGGATTCAGCCCCGCGAATGATGTCAAAGAAGGCGGGGTTGGTGATGTCAGAGACGATCAGGCCGATGGTTTGGGTCCGTCCCGTGGGCAAAGCCCGAGCGAAAACATTGACCTGGTAGTTCAATTGCTCCGCGGCGTGCTCGATCTTTTGGGCCGTTTTGGCACTGACCCGACCGGGTTTGCTGAGTGCCCGGGAGACCGTTGACGGGTTGACGCCGGCAAGCTCGGCGATGTCGTAAATCGTCGCCGAAGACTTGCCGGTTCGGCGCCGGTTGGCGGGCAGCTCGGTCGTTTCGCCTGCCGGGGTCGTGTCAGTCAAGGAAATCCTCCGCAATTGGTTGCCGTTGGCCATCTTAACCCACAACTGTACGGCCTAACCGAAAACTGCAAAGCCTGCGCCACGGGTGGAGGCGGCTGGGCCATCACGCCATATCGGACAACGCGTCCTTGGATACCGGGTGAAGCGGTGCGGAACCGGTGGCCAACCGCGCCACCTCGCCGACTGCAAGGTCCCCCATTCTTGCCAGTTCATTGCCCATGGAGCCGGCAATGTGCGGGGTCAGCGTCACGTTCGGAAGGTTATAGAGCGGGTCGCCGTCAGGCAGGGGCTCCGGTTCCGTTACGTCCAGCCCGGCACTAATCCGACCGGCCACCAGCTCCGTGCGCAGCGCATCATGGTCAACCAGGATGCCGCGTGCGGTGTTGATGAACGTGGCGCCGTCCTGCAGGAGGGCAAGGTGGCTGGCACCGATCATGCCGATCGTCGACGGCAGGATCGGGGCATGCAGGGAAACCACACGGCTGCGGGCCATCAGCTCGTTCAAGGAGACAAGCTCCACGCCGAGCCCGGACGCCTCGGCCGCAGCAACCGTTGGATCGGACAACAAGACGTCGAAAGAAAACGGCTTCAGCAGCTCCATCACCAGCCGTCCAATGCGGGAGGCCCCGATGATGCCCACCGCCCCGCCGGCGTTTCCCAGCCCGGCGGCGAGCAGCCCGGCACGGTGGCTGGACTGTGCAGTGCGTAGTTTGTACTGCTCCATAGCAGCGTTCTTGCCGGCCAAAAGAATGAAGGCCAGCGTGTATTCCGCAACCGGAACGCCGTTGGCCGCAGCCGCCTTCGTCACTGTCTTGCCCCTGTCCCAACACTCGGGGGAAACATGGGCTTTGACGGTGCCGGCGGCGTGGGCGATCAGTTGCAGGGCCGGCGCGGCATCGAGCGCGCCGGCATCCAGCACCGGTGACCCCAGCCGGTGATCAGCGCCGTCGTGTGGGCCAAAATCTCCTTGGACTGCTCGGAGTCAAAGTCGGTCAGAACATCCAGCTGCACGATGTCCGCCACGGCCGTCAACTGCTGCATTGCTGCCGCGTCGATCAGCCGCTCCCGCAGTTCGTTGGATTGCATGGCGAAAGCCACCTGGGGACGTTTCATTGATGGTGCACTAGCCATGTCCTGACCTTTCGAGGCGGAGCGGTTTGTCCACAATACTGTGCCGGGCCTCCCGGCTGTCCGTGGCCGGGCGGCCTGAAGCTGCGCGAAGCAAGCTGTCCGTGGCAGGGCGCGCGAAACAACAAAGCTGGCCCCGCGGGGTGCCGGGGCCAGCTTTGAAGCTGTGAAATTACGCGCGTTCGGCGTATTTCCCTTCGTCACGGATGCGATCGTTGAGGAGTCCGAGGAACTCGTCCTCGTCGAAGTCGAGACCCACTTCCTCGCCCTTCCAGCTGGAGAGGTGGATGGCGTTGGCCAGGCGTACGCCGTTGATGCCGTCGGAGCCCGGCGCCAGCAGCGGGGTGCCTTCAAGGATGTTGGCGGCGAAGTTCTCCAGGACACCTGCGTGCTGGCCGCCCCAAACCGACTCGAATTCGACGGTCTCGGTGGTCAGGTAATCTTCCATGTTCAATTGGCCCATGAAGAGCTTGCGCACGTCGTCCATGCCCATGCCGTCGCTGATGTCCCGTTCCTTCTTCTTCATGCGGGTCACCGTGGCAGTCTTGCTGCCTTCCACCACGATCTTGCCCTGGTCGCCCAGGATCTCGAAACGATCGGTCCCGACCATGTCGTGGGTGGCGGTGACAAAGGTGCCGGTGGCGCCGTTGCCATAATCAACCAGTGCTGTGACCTCATCCTCGACGGCAATGTCGCGGCGGTAGCCGTAGGAGACCTTGGCGAAGACCGACTTCGGCACGCCGCAGATCCACTGCCACAAATCCAGCTGGTGGGGTGCCTGGTTGACCAGGACGCCGCCGCCTTCGCCACCCCAGGTTGCCCGCCATTCGCTGGAGTTGTAGTAGCCCTGCGGACGCCACCAAGTGGTGATGATCCAGTTGGTGCGCAGGATGTTGCCAATTTCGCCGTTGTCGACGATTTCCTTCAGGCGCTGGTACAGCGGGTTGTTGCGCTGGTTGAACATGATGGCAAAGGAGAGCTCGGGCTTGCTGGCGGCAAAGGCGTTGAGTTCAGCAACCTGCTTGGTGTAGACGCCGGCCGGCTTTTCCACCAGGGCGTGGATGCCGCGCTTGAGCGTGGCAATGCCCATTTCCGGGTGCAGGTAGTGCGGCACACAGGTGACGACGGCGTCAATGTCACCGCTGTCGAGCATGGTCAGGTAGTCGTCGTAAACCTTCACGCCGGGGTAGGTCTCCGCGGCGAGCTCGCGCTTGGCGGGGTCGGTGTCGGTGATGGCGCCGATCTCCATGTTGGGGACCAGCCCAGAGGTGATGAACTTGGCGTAGGCGCCGCCCTGCTGGCCGAGGCCGATGATGCCGAGGCGTACTTTCTTGCTCACTGGTGTTGCTCCGTTTCGTTGCAGTAATTCAGGGGAAATTCCGGGTGTGGGCCCCCAGCCGAGGTACGAGGCCGGGGAGCGGGTGGGGATCAGAAAAGTTCGCTGAAGCCCATCGCGGTGAGGTTCCGGTGGGACGTTTCCAGCACTTCCCACACGGTGCGGCCGTAAAGTTCGTCTTGTTCCACCAGCAGGTACTGTGCGCCGGCCGCCTGGGCCGCAGGAATGATGGACGGGAAGTCCAGGTTGCCCTCACCCACCTCGGCAAACTGGACGACATTCCTGAACTCGGTCATGAAGTTGGCGAAGTCGCCGGTTTCCAGGTAGCCCAGCGCGGACTCAGGCAGCATGCCGATCCGGTAATCCTTCAGGTGCACCATGGCGGTGTTGCCGGCGTACTTTTCCAGGGTGCGCACGGGATCCAGTCCGCCGCGCTGGACCCAGTGGACGTCGATTTCCAGGCCCATCGCCGGTGAGTTCTCGTTGATGATGTCCAGCATGTACTTGCCGTCGAACTTGGCAAACTCGATGTGGTGGTTGTGGTAGTAAAGGCTGAGGCCTTCCTGCTGGAGGCGTTCAGCGTAGCCGTTGGTTTCCTTGGCGAAGTCGATGACGGCGTCAATGGAGGTCATGGCGCTGAAGGGCAGCATGCCGATGCGCAGCAACTTGGTGTCAAGTCGCTTGGCGTCGTTGACGATCTTGTCAAAGTCGTCCTTGAGGGATTCGCCGGGGCGTCCAACGGGCTTTTCCATCATGACTGACAGCGAGGCCACATCCATGCCCAGTTCGGTCTGGGTGCGCTCCAGCTCGGAGACATTCTTCTCATCCATGGGGACCTGGGAAATCTCGACGGCGTTGTAGCCCAGTTCGCTGACCCTGCGGAGCGTCTCAAATGCGCCCACTTCCGCAAAGCTGTCCTTGAGCATCATTGCCTGTACACCGATTTTTGTCATTCTGTTCCTTTCGTTGGCCGGGTCGCTTCCGGCAGCATCGAGTGATTGTCTGTTCAATCCGAAAAATTCCTAATTCCTGCGGAGTTCTAGGAGACGTCGGCCAACCGGGCCGGGTAGCTTTGGGCGTAAACCTCTTTGATGATGCGCAGCGTTTTGAGCGCCTCGTCGGGGTTGATCCAGAACGGCCCCTCCTGGCCCAACTGGGCATAGAAGTCAGCGATGTACAGCTGGTGCGACACGCCCCAGTAGTCGCGCCCGCCCGAAGCCGCCCGTCGTTCCTCCACCACTTCCACCGAGCCGTCGGCGTGCGCAATGGTCAAGTCCCCGCGCAGGTGCAGGGTCGCCTTTTCCGCCACGATGTCCACAGTGACGGGTGCGTTGACGGAGTTCGCAAGCGTGGCATAGAAGACGCTGCGGGCACCGTTGGCATGGGTCAGGACCAGCTCGGCCGTGTCCTCCACGTCGATGGTGCCGCCCAGGGCGTGAGTCGCCGCATGGCCTTTGACCGCGGTAACCTCCCCCATCATCCACTGCAGCAGGTCCAGGGTGTGGATGGCCTGGTTCATCATCAGTCCACCACCGCCACCTGCCCAGGAGCCGCGCCACGGCCGGTTTTCGTAGTACTCGGCGGTCCGGCTCCACAAGACAGTGCCCGAGCCTCCAAGGACCGCCCCAAACTCCCCCGCGGCGAGCCGCTGCGCCATGGCCTGGACGGCCTGGTTGTAGCGGTTTTGGAAGCAAATGCCGATCCGCGCGGAACTGGAGGTCGCAGCGGCAGCCAGACGCTCGCCGTCGGCCATGGTGCTGGCAAGCGGTTTCTCGCTGATGACGTTGATGCCGCGCTCCAGGGCTGCAATGGCAGGGTCGGCATGTTGGTTGTGCGGGGTACAAACATGCACGACGTCGGGCCGTGCTTCCTCCAGCATGCGCACCAGATCGCTGTAGCCGGGCACTCCCCGGGCTTCGGACGCAGCCACCAGACGACCCGGATCCGTGTCGCAGACAGCGACCAGTTCCGTCCCTTCAATGGCCGACACGGCTTCGAAGTGGACGGTGGCGACGTCCCCGCAGCCAATGATGGCAATTCTGGGCATGGTAACTCCTTCGTCTGATGATGCTGCCTGGTGTGCGGCGCCCTGCTTAGGTGAGCGTAATGCCGATGGCATCAGTGGCGGTGCGGAATGCACGGGCCGCCACACCAAATTCGGCCGGGCCCGAGAAACCGCCGAGTTCATTTTGGATGGCCAGGTGTGGCTCCAGTGAGGCGAAGCCTGTGTAGCCGTCCTGGCTCAGTGCCGTCAGCGTCTCGACGAGCTGGCCGTCGCCCTTGCCGGTGGGCACAACTTCGCCGCTGCTGGCAACGGCGTCCTTGACCTGCAGGTATTCAAGGTAGGGGCGCAGCATGGCGTAGGCGTCGGTGTAGGGCTTCACGCCGACCTGAACAAAGTTCGCGTTGTCCCAGGCTGCGCGCAGTGCCGGGGAATTCATTGTCTCCATGAGGTCTAGAACGCGCTCCGGGGTGTCGCCGTAAATGTCCTTCTCGTTTTCATGAATGAGAATCACATCGGATTCCTCGGCAATGCGGGTCAGCACGGCCATGCGTTCCATGACTGCTTCGCGAATGTCTTCGGGGGTTTGGTCATCGGAGCGGAAGAAAGAGAACATGCGGATGTACTTGGTGTCGAGCGCCCTCGCGACCTCAATGATGCGGTGCAAGCGTCCGGCTTCATGCTCGGCCGGCAGGGAGATGTCCACCTTGCCGATGGGGCTTGCGACGGCGGAGACCTTCAGTCCCGATTCATCCAGGATCGCCTTGAGCTCGGCAACCTGGCCGTCGGTGAGCTCCACAACGTTCGTGCCCCACGCGCTGCGGACTTCAATGTGGTGCGCGCCCAAGGCCAGAAGAACCGCGGCCTGGATCTTGGGGTCGGGATCTACTTCGTCGCCAAACCCGGAAAGTATCCAGGTGGGTTTTTGAGCAATGGACATCAGGGCCTCCACATTTAGTTTCTGATTACCGGGTGACTCTTGGTCACTTCCGGTGACTCATTTCACAAGTCTCGTAGCAAGCAGCATATCCTTGAAGCAACAGCTTGACAACCGATTGCCAATATTTACGTACAGGCGTACTCTGAGGACCCGGACACAGCGTCTGCCATTCCAGCACCCTTCCGGCCGCGCCTGGGTAGGGGTTCGGCCATGGCGTCACGACATCAACCAACCTCGACAAGGAAGAGTCTTCCATGAGTATCACCCCAGAAGACAGCACTCCGGGCCGCCCAGCCACCATCCGTGATGTCGCGGCATTGTCCGGCGTAACAGCGTCCACAGTTTCACGTGCACTGTCCACACCGGGGCGGGTGAACTTTCGTACCCGTGCCCGCATAGAAGCCGCAGCTGCGCAGCTTAACTACGTCCCAAACCCCCAGGCGAAGGCCCTGAGCTCGGGGCGGACACGTGCAGTCGCCGTGTTGGTGGCCGACATTACCAACCCGTTCTATTTCGACATCATCCGCGGCACACAGCATCAACTTAAGGCTGCCGGCTATACGCAGCTGCTTGTGGACACGGAAGAGTCTGATGAGGTTGAGATCAACACGCTCGAACAAATGCGTCAAACCGCTGACGGCGTGATTCTGACTGCGTCGCGACTCTCCGATCAGGCCTTGGCCGAAGCAGGCAGCAAAATGCCGCTCGTCACTATCAACCGCGATGTTGCCGGGGTTCCTTCGGTCATCCTCGACACGCCCACAGCCACCAATCAGGCCCTGGACCACCTGATCTCCCTCGGCCATTCCCGCATCGCATATCTGGCCGGCCCCGAGACCTCCAGTTCCAACATGCGCCGATGGGCGGCGCTCTCCGCAGCAGCAATGGAACGCTCAGTCGATGTTGTGCGACTGGGCCCCTTTGCGCCACGCACCTACTCAGGCGCAGCCGCCGCCGACGCCTTGGTTCACTCCGGGGCCACAGCCGGCATCGCTTTCAATGACCTCATTGCCATCGGGATGCTGGCCCGGCTGCGCGAACGGGGCCTTCGAGTGCCCGAAGACATGAGCATTGTGGGCTGCGACGATATCTTTGGTGCCGACTTTTGCAGCCCTCCACTGACCACTGTCACCGCGCCGGTAGAGCAGGCCGGCCGTGTAGCGGTGACGATGTTGCTGAGTCAGCTCAACCCGGGGCACGGCACATTCCCGCGCAGCCAGTCCCTACTACCGACTTATCTGACCATTCGCGGATCCACAGCCGCACCACCCCGAACAACCGGACACGAGTCCGGGTAGTTGCCGCTGCCGACCGGTGCCTCGTCGCACCCATTGCTGCCAAAGAACGCAGCGGAACCAGCCATCAGACCTAGCTGTTGCGGCCGCGTGCTGCCAAACCTGTGGATTCACGCACAGTCAGGTATGTGGGAAGCTGGGAGACTTGGCGCTGCCGTAGCTGGTCACCGTCCAACCGGTCCAGCAACATGCTTGTGGCGACGCGGGCTGCCTGTTCAATGGGAGCGGTGATGGTGGTTAGCGGCGGGTTACAGAAATCCGCACCAAAAATATCGTCGTACCCAACGATGCTCACATCCTCTGGCACCTTGACGCCCCGGGTGAGGAGCCGTCGCAACATGCCAATGGCCAGCAGGTCGTTGAAGGCCACACAGGCAGAGGCCTTGCTGGTGATCAGCATGTCAGCAGCGGCCGCGCCAGAGGTTTGTTTTGGCGAATAGGGTCCCAGCCTGACAACATCCACACCATACTCGCGGGCCGCATCTTCAAACACCTGCCACCGCCATTGACTTGACCAGGAGTGGGCGGGGCCGGAGATATAAGCAATGCGACTGTGGTCCAAGGACACTAGATGTTGGATTGCTTGATGGATTCCGTAACTCGGATCGATCAGGACTGCAGGAACATCCGCGTCGTTCCTATTCAACGCAACAAGGGGAATCTGGGTGGCAGCCTTGGCCAAAGCATCCGTCGAAAGCCTTGATGCAGCCAAAATGACGCCCTGAGACGAGGTGAGCATGCTGTTCAGTGCCGATTGCTCCAGTTCGGCTGATTCTTCAGTGTTGACAAGAAGTTGGGTGTATCCGGCCGCCTTGAGCTGCTCCTGAGCCCCATGAATAAGACCAAAGTAGAAGGGATTGGTGATGTCAGGAACCAGCAGTGCAACGGCGCGCGGTTTTGTTGCCAAATTGTCGGACTTGTTCTTCTCGGCCCCGTACCCGAGCTGACGCACGGCACGCATGACAGCCGCTGCGGTCTTGGGGCTGATGCGGCCAGGATCTGACAACACCCTGGAAACCGTGGAAGTTGCCACCCCCGCAACCCTGGCCACGTCTTGCAGAGTTACCCTTCCACTGCCCGTTCCGGGTCCTGACTCCATCAGCATTCGCCCCTTAGGTTCTTTACCGCCAGATCACATCGCTATTAAGAAATCTACACACTTTGGCAATTTTTTGGCAACTGATTGCAGACACATTGCCAAGCCTATAGAGTCTGATCATCAGCCGCGAATATGACTCAGGTCACGTGCAATCATTTCATTGTTCAAGGAGGAATCACATGGAAATCACACGGAAGAACTTTCTCATCGGAGTAGGTGGCTTGGGAGCCCTTTCGCTGGCACTGGCGGCCTGCGGGGGCTCCCCTGACAGTTCCGACACCGGAGACGGCAAAATTGAAGGTGCCGGCAAGACCCTCACGGTCCTCTTCAGCACGAAGCCGCAGTACCCCGAAGAGCAGAAAGCCTGGTTCGCAAAAACGGCGGAGGATTTCAAGACGCTGACGGGAGCCACCGTGCAGTGGGAGACTTTCCCCACCGCAAATGATGAAATGACCCGAATTCAGACTTCAGTGGTTTCCGGTACCGGTCCCGATGTCTACGGGTTGGGCACCACCTTCACACCCACAGCTTTCTCGACAGGTGCGTTCGTGAAACTCGGAGATGATGAGTGGAAGAAAGTAGGCGGCAAGGACAAGTTCGTCCCGGCTACTCTGGGCATTTCCGGTCCTGACGAAGACAACCTGATTGGCATTCCGTTCGTCAGCCGCCCGTTCGTCATGGCCTACAACACCGAGTTGTTGGCGAAAGCAGGGATCGACAAGCCCGCCACCACGTGGGACGAGTTTGCCGAGCACGGCAAGAAGATGACCTCAGGCGACGAGTATGGGCTCGCTGTGGCGTACAAGGACAACTTCGACCCCTGGAAGTTCATCTGGGGCATGTCCATCCAAGCTGGCAACCCGATCATTGACGGCAAGACCGTCCGTCTGGACGACCCTACGGTCACGAAGGCATTCGAGGCCTATTTCGGTTGGATCACTAAGGACAAGTCCGTGGACCCATCCGCCGTCGGTTGGGGCAATGCCCAGGCTGTGGCAGCCTTCGCCGCCGGCAAAGCCGGCTATTTGCCCATGACATCGCCGCTGAGCATCCCAACTCTCGACAAGTCCGAGGTCAAAGGCAAGTACAAGTACGCCCTTCTGCCCATGGTGCCCCCAGGTGAGACAACACGCCCGTCCAACGGAGTGGAGGCCGCCAGTATTCTCTCCGGCGACAACCTGGTCGTTGCCGACTACTCGCCCAACAAGGATCTGGCTTTCGCCTTCGTGAAGATGATCACCGACACTGAGGCCCAGTCAAACTACTACAAGATCTTTGGTGAGGTCCCCACCAATGTCGAGGCTGCCAAGGCGCTCGAGTCGGATCCGCTCGTCGCGCCGGCGCTGGATGCCGCGGCAAAGTCCGTCGCCACACCATTCAGTGGCGCATGGGGCGATGTGCAGCTTGCGTTGACAAACGTTGCTGTCCAGACCATCCCCGACCTGTCCGCAGGAGCCGTCAGCGCAGCCAGTCTCGCGGAACGCCTCAAGGACTCACAGTCCAAGGCCCAGGCTGCCCTGGACCGGGCCAAGTAGAAGCTGCTGAAAGATTCCCTCCATGCCTAGCAAAAACGCAGTGAACACCCTGCAGGACGACGCAACTCGTCCTGCAGGGGGACCTCCCCCACTCAAAGACAAAAAACGCAAAGGTGTCACTGAGCGCAACCGCCCCTTATGGTTGCTTACCCCAGGCGGACTCCTCATCACGGTCATCATTCTCATCCCTCTCGTGCTGGCCCTATACATGTCCGTTATCGACCTTGACCAGTACACACTCCGCAAATGGCTCACGACACCGTTCATCGGAATAGACAATTTTGTAGAAGCGATCACCAAGACTGACCTTCTTCGGTCGATTTGGATCAGTGTCTCTTTTGCGGTCCTTTCTACGTTGGTGACCGTGCCTCTCGGCGTGGCCGCCGCCGTCGTAACTCAAAATCCGTACCGCGGCCGGGCTATAGTGCGTGCGGTCTTCCTGATCCCCTATGTCCTGCCCTCTTTCGTGGTTGCCACCGTTTGGCGCACCATGCTGCAGCCTGACGGCATAGTCAATGGCGTCCTGCAGAATGTGGGAATTGACCCAGCACTGTGGCTTAACGGGCCTATGTCCTACTGGACCTTGGTTTTCGTGGAAATCTGGGCGGCATGGCCATTCATATATCTGCTGGCGTTGGCCGGGTTGCAATCTGTGGACCATGAAGTGCATGAGGCGGCCGCCATCGATGGGGCCCTATGGTGGCGCAAGCTGCGCGAAGTGATTTTCCCCTACTTGAAGGGGCCGGTTGCCCTTGCTTTCCTGCTGGGCACGTTGAACCACATCAACAACTTCACACTGCCATACGTCCTATTTGGTGCGCCGGCACCTGCGGACGTGAATGTCCTGCCCATCCTGGTCTACGTGACCAGTTTTCAGAGTTTCCGCTTCGGATTGAGCGCGGCAATGGCGGTCGTGTCACTGATCCTCATCGCGATACCGCTGTTCATCTACCTAAGGGCGGTCAAGCTTGACGTTTCTGAAGACGGAGGCAAGAAATGAGCTCGCAGACCCTGACTCGCGTTTCAACCCGGGCACGTAGCAAGAGCCGCAGGAGTCGCAACGCAGAAGTGACACGGCTAATGCCAACGTGGCTCATCGGCATCCTGACCACAATTCTTTGCATTCTTGTGCTGGTGCCGATTGCATATATCTTCCTTGCTTCCCTGAATTCCGATATCGGTGTGGCACGAGGAGAATTTTGGCCCAGCCAGTTCTCGCTGGAGAGTTACACCAAAATATGGGGCAGCGTTGGCTTGGGCAAGGGCATCATCAACAGCCTGATCGTCTCTGGCTCCGTGGCTGTGGTCTCCGCCGTCATTGCCGTCGGCACTGCCTACGTGCTGGTTCGCTTCACTTTCAGGGGCCGGTTGACCATGCTGCGCGGGCTCTTGGGGCTCCAAAGCATTCCCGGCACGCTCATGCTGCTGCCCGTGTTTGTTTTGTTTGCCTCGATCGGTTCATGGGTTGGAATCACCATCATCGGCACCCTGTGGGGTTTGTTTATCGCTTATCTTACATTATCACTCCAGTTCTCCACGTGGGTCATGGTGACTTATTTGCGGGGGCTGCCACGTGAGCTGGAAGAGGCCGCCCGAATTGACGGAGCCTCCAACTTGGGCATTCTGTTCCGGATCATCGTCCCGCTGAGCTGGCCTGGCATTGTTGTCTCGGGCATCTTTGCATTTCTCCTTGGCTGGAACGACGTCTTGTTTGCCTCGATCTTCACCAAGCCGGACACAGCGACGGCAGCTATCGTGCTGCAGACGTTCAGTGCCAGTCAGGAAGGTGGCGCCATACCGGTCTACAGCCAGATGATGGCCGCGGCTCTAGTCTGTGCGGCCCCGGTGGTCATCCTCTACTTTGTCTTCCAGCGCTACCTTGTAGGTGGCCTCACTGCTGGCGGCGTGAAGTAGCAACCCGAATCAACCACGCCGGTGTTTCCTTTGGCGACACGTAAACCATGCGCACGGTTGCCCGCCACCATGGCGCGGGGTGTCACCCCGCGCCATGGTCAGGCTCAACCATGCGCAGAAAGGCTCCGAGCGCGTTACCAGCTCTGCGGCAGCGGCCGTCCCTCCTCGTAGCCCGCGGCCGACTGCACGCCAACAATGGCGCGTTCCCTGAATTCAGCCAGCGACGCGGCGCCCGCATAGGTGAAGGAACTGCGCAGGCCCGCGGTGATCATGTCCAGCAGGTCCTCAACGCCCGGCCGGGCAGGGTCCAGGTACATCTTGGACGTTGAGATGCCCTCCTCAAACAAGCCCTTGCGGGCCCGGTCAAACGCACCCTCGCGGGAGGTGCGGTTTTGCACGGCCCGCGCGGACGCCATGCCAAAGCTTTCCTTGTACTGCCGGCCGCCTGCATCCACCTGCAGGTCGCCCGGACTCTCATAGGTGCCGGCAAACCAGGACCCGATCATCACCTGGCTGGCCCCGGCCGCCAAGGCCAGCGCCACGTCCCGCGGGTACCTCACCCCGCCGTCGGCCCACACGTGGGCACCCAACTCGGCAGCCGCCGTCGAACATTCCAAAACGGCCGAAAACTGGGGACGGCCAACTGCTGTCATCATGCGCGTGGTGCACATGGCACCGGGTCCGACGCCGACCTTGACGATGTCGGCTCCGGCCTCGACCAGGTCCCGCACCCCTGCTTCGCTGACCACGTTGCCGGCCGCCACGGGAACGGACGGGGAGAGCGACCGCACGGCGCGCACTGCCTCCATCATCTTTTCCTGGTGCCCGTGCGCGGTGTCCACCACCAGTGCATCGACACCGTACTCGAGCAGCGCGGCAGCCTTGGCGGCAACGTCGCCGTTGATGCCCACGGCCACGCCCAGCCGCAGCCGGCCCGAGGCGTCAAGGGCAGGCTGGTAAATGGTGGAGCGCAGGGCACCGGTCCGGGTCAGCACCCCAACCACCTCCCCGTCGCGCAGCACGGGGGCGAAATCGGTTCCGGCGGCATCCAGCACGGCAAAAGCCTCCCGGAGGGCCTCGTCGGTGAGCGCCTTGGCCTGGGTGAAGTCCAGGTCGCCGGAGTCCGCCTGCGCACGGATTTCGTCAAACGGCACGGCGTCCAGCGTCAGGACGTTGGAGCGCATCACCGAGGCAAGGGAGGAAAACCTGTCCACGCCCTCGCAGTCGACGCCGCGCACAACACCAACGAAATCGCTGCCGTCCACGACAACCACGGCGTTGTGGGAGCGCTTGCTCATCAGGTGCACGGCGTCAATGACGATGTCCCCCGCCGTCATCAGCAGCGGGGTCTCATAGAGCGAATCGCGCTGCTTGACCCACTCACTGACGGATTTGAGCACTTCGAGGGGAATGTCCTGGGGCAGGATGGCCATGCCGCCGCGCCGGGCCACAGTTTCGGCCATCCGCTTCCCGGAGACCGCCGTCATGTTGGCCACCACCAGCGGAATGGTGGTCCCTGTGCCGTCCCCGCTGGAAAGATCAACATCCAAACGCGAGGTGACGGTGGACCGCGACGGAATCAGGAACACGTCGGAATACGTCAGGTCCGTGGCGGGCTGGTTGAGAAAACGCATTGCACTCCTTGTTGGAAATGGGCCGCTGCAATGGGCCGTCAGCGGCCGGTTGGCGGCACCGCAGCGCCGTCCGGGTAAGAGTCTAGCCATAATGTGACGCCATTCACCGCAAAAAAATGCTTCATTCTCCCAAAGCCGGGGCGCGCCGCGGCGTAGATTGGCCTACAGGCCACCAGTCTTACTAGACTTGATGGGGGAAGGGGTTAGTTGGACCGCTTCCACATTTCGAATAGGCTACGCAGGTTTGCGCCGACAGCACCCGCCCGATTCAGGTGCCGACGCCTTGCGCAACCTTGTACAGCGGGCAACAAGAACTCATGGAAGAGGCGTAACACACGTGCCAGAGCAATCCATCCACCGTCTACCCGAAGAATTTGGCGGCAACGAGTGGCTCGTCGACGAACTGTATGAGCGCTACAAGGGCGACAAGAATTCAGTGGACACAAAGTGGTGGCCACTCTTTGAAGGTTTCGCCGCGGATGACGCAGATGGCAACGGCCGCCACACCGCGAACAATT
Source organism: Specibacter sp. AOP5-B1-6 (assembly GCF_052376555.1). Classification (NCBI taxonomy): domain Bacteria; kingdom Bacillati; phylum Actinomycetota; class Actinomycetes; order Micrococcales; family Micrococcaceae; genus Specibacter; species Specibacter sp. AOP5-B1-6. The sequence continues at coordinate 4,425 of NZ_JBQSVT010000058.1, read as the reverse complement.
CCGCACCCATAACAGCCCAGATCCCCGTGGTTCCCGCGCCCGCAGCCCCGGCGGCTGCTGGTCCGGCCGCCCCGGCCACTGCTGCAGGCACGACGTCGGCCCCCGCCAGCGCTGTTCCGGCAGCTCCCGCTGCGGCCCCCAAGGCACCGGCAGCACCGCGCCCGCCAGCCCCGGCCAAGGATGCCGCCCGCACCGGCAGCACTCCGATCCCGGCCCAGCTGCCCAAAACGGCCAAGGACAAGTCCGTTCCGGAAGAGTCGGTGAAGTCTGTTCTGCGCGGCCCGGCCAAGGCCATCGCCGCCAACATGGTCACCAGCCTGGAAGTGCCCACGGCCACCAGTGTGCGCGCCATTCCGGCGAAGCTGCTGATCGACAACCGTGTTGTCATCAACTCAAACCTTGCCCGCGCACGCGGCGGCAAGGTCTCCTTCACCCACCTGATCGGCTACGCCGTCATCAAGGCGCTGGGCCAGTTCCCGTCCATGAACGTCCACTATGACGAGATCGACGGCAAGCCTGCCGCCGTCCAGCCGCCGCATGTGAACTTCGGCATTGCCATTGACATGCCCAAGCCCGACGGCACGCGCCTGCTCATCGTGCCGAACATCAAAAAGGCTGAAACGCTCAGCTTTGCCGAGTTCTGGCACACCTACGAGGACCTGATCAAGCGGGCACGGGCAGGCAAGCTGACAGCGGACGACCACTCGGGCACCACTGTTTCGCTGACCAACCCCGGCGGCATCGGCACCGTTCACTCGGTGCCCCGCCTCTCCAAGGGCCAGGCCGCCATCATCGGTGTTGGCTCCCTTGACTACCCGGCCGAATACCAGGGCGCCAGCGCCAAGATCATCGCCCAGAACGCCGTCTCCAAGATCCTGACGCTGACCTCCACCTATGACCACCGCGTCATCCAGGGCGCCGGCTCCGGCGAATTCCTGAAGAAGATCCACCAGCTCCTGCTTGGTGCCGAGAACTTCTACGACGAGATCTTTGAATCGCTGCGCATCCCCTACGAGCCCGTCCGGTGGAGCGTTGACCTGCAGGTTGACCCGGCCGACGAGATCAACAAGGTCGCCCGCATTCAGCAGATGATCCACTCCTACCGCGTGCGCGGCCACCTGATGGCCGACACCGACCCGTTGGAATTCGTCCAGCGCAAGCACCCCGACCTGGACGTGCTCACCTACGGCCTGACCCTGTGGGACCTGGACCGCGAATGGCCCACCGGCGGCTTTGGCGGTGCACAGAAGCTGTTGCTGCGCGACATCCTCGGCGTGCTCCGCGACGCCTACTGCCGCACCACGGGCGTGGAATACATGCACATCCAGGAACCGGAGCAGCGCGAATGGTTCCAAAACGAGCTGGAGCACCCCTACTCCAAGCCGAGCCGCGAAGAGCAGCTGCGCATCGTGTCCAAGCTAAACTCGGCAGAGGCGTTCGAGACGTTCCTGCAGACCAAGTTTGTTGGCCAGAAGCGCTTCTCTCTCGAGGGTGGCGAATCCCTGATTCCGCTGCTTGACTCCATCATCTCCGACGCCGCCGACGACGGCCTGGACGAGGTTGCCATTGGCATGGCCCACCGCGGCCGCCTGAATGTGCTCACCAACATCGCCGGCAAGACCTACGCACAGGTCTTCCGCGAATTTGAGGGCACCCAGGATTCCCGCAGCGTCCAGGGCTCCGGCGATGTGAAGTACCACTTGGGCACCGAAGGCACGTTCACCTCCGACGCCGGCAACGAGACCAAGGTTTACCTCGCCGCCAACCCCTCGCACCTGGAAGCCGTTGACGGTGTCCTTGAGGGCATTGTCCGTGCGAAGCAGGACCGCCTGGACCAGGGCGAGAACTTCCCCGTGCTGCCCATCATGGTCCATGGCGATGCAGCCTTTGCCGGCCAGGGCGTTGTTGCCGAGACACTGAACCTGTCCCAGCTGCGCGGCTACCGCACGGGCGGCACCATCCACGTGGTGGTCAACAACCAGGTTGGCTTCACCACCGCACCGTCCTCATCACGTTCCTCGGTGTACTCCACCGACGTGGCCAAGATGATCCAGGCTCCCGTGTTCCACGTGAACGGCGACGACCCCGAAGCCGTTGTGCGCGCATCCCAGCTGGCCTACCAGTTCCAGCAGCGCTTCCGCAAGGACGTTGTCATTGACCTGGTCTGCTACCGCCGCCGCGGCCACAACGAGGGCGATGACCCCTCGATGACGCAGCCGCTGATGTACAACCTCATCGAGGCCAAGCGTTCCGTGCGCCGCCTGTACACCGAAGCCCTGATCGGCCGCGGCGACATCACCGAAGAGGAAGCCACGCAGCTGCTGCGCGACTACCAGGAACGCCTCGAGCGTGTCTTCGCCGAAACGCACGCCGCACAGACCTCGCCGATCCCGATCATCACCAAGGACTCGCAGTCCATTTCCGACCTCGAGCGCCCCATGGCGCAGCAGGCGGATTCCGGCGTGAACGATCCCCAGGTGACCGCCATCAGCGCCGACACCCTGGGCCGCATCGGCGCAGTCCACCTGGCAGTTCCAGAAGGCTTCGAGATCCACAACAAGCTCAAGCCGCTGTTGGAAAAGCGCGAGGCCATGTCCCGCAACGGCAGCATCGACTGGGGCTTTGGCGAACTGGCCGCGTTCGGCTCGCTCCTCATGGAGGGCGTCCCTGTCCGTATGGCCGGCCAGGACTCCCGCCGCGGCACCTTCGTCTCACGCCACGCAGTGTTCCACGACCGCGCCAACGGCAACGTCTGGACCCCGCTGCGGGACCTCACCGAGGACCAGGCAAAACTGTGGATCTACGACTCCCTGCTCAGCGAATACGCCGCCATGGCGTTCGAGTACGGCTACTCCGTCGAGCGCCCCGACGCCCTCGTGGTTTGGGAAGCCCAGTTCGGCGACTTCGTCAACGGTGCTCAAACCGTCATTGACGAATTCGTTTCCTCCGCAGAGCAAAAGTGGGGTCAGCGTTCTTCCCTGGTGCTGATGCTGCCGCACGGCTACGAAGGCCAGGGACCGGACCACTCCTCAGCCCGCATCGAACGCTTCATGCAGATGTGCGCCGAAGACAACATGATCGTTGCCAACCCGACCACGCCGGCGTCGCACTTCCACCTGTTGCGCCGCCAGGCCTACCTCCGCCCGCGCAAGCCGTTGATCATCTTCACCCCGAAGCAGCTGTTGCGCCTGAAGGCTGCAGCCTCGTCGGTTGAGGACTTCACACAGGGCGGATTCCGTCCCGTGATCGGTGAGCATGCAGAGTTGGAGCCCACCGCCGTCGACCGCGTCATTTTGGTTTCCGGCCGGCTGTACTACGACCTGCTCGCCGCTCGCGACAAGGCCGGGGACACCAAGGCAGCCATCCTCCGCGTGGAGCAGCTGTACCCGCTGCCGCTGGCGGAGATCAAGGCTGAGCTTGCCAAGTACCCCAACGCCGAAATCGTGTGGGCACAGGACGAACCGGCCAACCAGGGCCCGTGGCCGTTCATGGGCTTGAACCTGGCTCCCGAGCTGGACCGGAAGCTGAGCCGTGTTTCACGCCCGGCGTCGGCCGCCACGGCAACGGGTTCCGCCAAGAACCACGCTGTGGAGCAGACCTTGCTGGTCAAGCAGGCTTTCGAGCGCAGCTAAAGCACTACTGATGCCCGGTCTGCATTATCAGGCCGGGCATCTTCTATTTGAACTTCAAATTTATGCACCAAGAAGAGGGGCGCCGTGGACAAGCGGGAACTGCGAATAGTAGCTGTAGGGGATGAACTGGTTGCCGGTGTTGGCGATCCGCGCGCCCTCGGCTGGCTGGGACGCGTGCTGGCCAGGACGCCCGGCGACTCTGTTTCGATTGAGTCGTTTGTGCTGGCTGCCCCCAGCGAGGGAACCGAGGCCCTGGCCGGCCGCTGGCTGCATGAGGCGGGGCGCCGCTTTGACGACTTCCACGAGAACCGTCTTGTGGTTGGCCTGTCCGGCCGCGACATTGAGTATGGCCTGTCCACAGCAAGGAGCCGGCTGAACCTGGCCAACATCCTTGACGGCGCCACCCAGCTGAACATCCCCGTGTTTGTGGTGGGGCCGCCACCGTCGCTCGATCCTGCGCTGAACCGCAAGCTGGCCGAACTGAACACGGCATTTGCCGACGTCACCACCCGCCGCAAGCACCACTACGTTGACACGTTCGCCCCGCTGCAAAACCACGAGCAGTGGCGCAACGACGTTGCGGCGAATGCGGGCTCCCCCGGCCAGGCAGGATACGGACTCATGGCGTGGCTCGTGCTGCACCGCGGCTGGTACCAGTGGCTTGACCTTCCCGAGGCCGGCTAACCGGTTTACCCCGGGTTCCAAGGGCGCCAGCTGCACTCACGCCACAATTTGGTCCGCCGGTTAGGTGTGGATGTGCCAGCCATGCGAAAATAGATGAGGATCGGTTTTG
>NZ_JBQSVT010000057.1:0-20974 GCF_052376555.1 Specibacter sp. AOP5-B1-6 | reverse complement strand
GTGGGAAGTTTGCTGCGCGGTGAGGCACTTGCATTTCAGGCCTGCACTTGAGGTGAGCGCATTGTTCGCATAGTATTGCAAACATGTTATTTCGGGTTGATGCGGCTTCGGCGCTCTCACTTGCCGAGCAGATCGCAGTCCAGGTGCGTGCCGGCGTCGCTGGCGGAACGTTGGTGCCGGGGGAGCGGCTGCCACCGGCCAGGGACCTGGCCAAGGCGCTGCAGGTCAATATGCACACGGTGCTGCGTGCCTATGCGCAGCTGCGGGACGAGGGCGTCATTGAGATGCGCCAGGGCCGCGGTGCCTTTGTGCGCCAGGATGCCGGGCCAGGACTCATTCGCGTCACCGAATTGGCAGAACAACTTATGGACGAAGCGCGCAAGCTGGGAATGTCCCAGCAGGACCTTGTGCGGTTAATCGGGGGAGTGGGACACGCATGACCGAGACTCAGGGAACACCAAATACCGCTCGGCGGATTCTTGCCGGACTGGCAGTGCTGCCGCCGCTGGCCGTCGTTGCGGGGAGCTGGCTGATCTGGCAGGACCGGCTGCCGGCTGAACTTGCCTCGCACTGGTCGGACAACGGCCCGGCCGACGACTCGATGGCAACCGGCACGCTCATTATTCTCGCCCTGGCACTGACCGGAGCGCCCGCCGTCATCGGGATGGCCGCCGCACTGCGACGTGGCCTGCGGCCGGCATTTCTGCGGGCCGTCCTGGGAATCTGCGGCGTGGTGGCGGGGATGGGCGCCACCACGTGGCTGCTTTCGGCGATGTTGACCATGGCGGCGGGAAGCGCCAGTGAAGCAGTGCTGGGCTGGTGGCAGATCGCGTTGATCACGTCCTTCCTCTATGGCGCGGTGCCGTACTTCATCGCCCCCAGCCCACGATTCACCAGCAACGCCATGGAAGGCAGCCTGGCCCTCGGTGCGCAGGAAACCGCCGCGTGGTCACGCACCATCACGTCCAAGGCCTTGATGCTGGCGCCCATCCTGCTTCTGGCCCTGGCCGCGGCCATCTACCTGCCAGACCTGCTGGCCGGCAACGGCGCCACATCCGGCATCGGCCTGGCCACCATGCTGGCCAGCGTCGTCGTCGTCGCCCTCATTGTGCACCTGCAGGTGAGCGTCGACTGGCGCGGGCTGCGAGTGGTCACCGCTGTGGGCCGCATTCCCCTGAAACGAATCCACCTGGACGACATCGCCGACATCGAGGTGACAGTGCTCCGGCCCTCAGAATGGGGTGGCTGGGGCTACCGGTTCATGCCCGGGCGCTCGGCCATCATCATGGGCGCCGGCCCCGGCTTGATCGTCAGCACCGTCCAGGGCAAGCAATTCGCGGTGACAGTGGCCGAACCGGAGGTTGCCGCGGAGCTGCTGCTCGCCTTGCGGGACCGGAAAAAAGAGCAGGACAAGCACGACGGCGGCACCCGCCAAGGCACGACCGCACCTTCCGTGTAGGGCTGGGCGGGGCACTGGGACAGGACTGGAAGTGCCGGGCGGCGCCAACTCCGCTTGGGTCCGCCCGGGCGCCAGCCCCGTAGGGTGGTGGCATGAGCGAAAACGGCGTGCGCGACCAGGAAATACCTTTTGCCAGTGGCTGGGTGGCGGCGCCCAACGCCCAGCTGTACTGGGAAAGCAGCGGAAAACCGGAAGGTGTGCCGGTCTTGTACCTGCATGGCGGGCCCGGCAGTTCACTGGGCAAGGGCGGCTACCGCAAGCGGCACGACGCCGCGAAGTTTTGGACCATCGGCATGGATCAGCGGGGCTGCGGCAACAGCACCCCCACCGTCCAGGACGATCTGGAGCACTTGGCAGGCAACACAACGCAGGCCTTGATCGAGGACATCGAAATTGTCCGCCGGCATCTTGGCATTGAGCAATGGATCGTCACCGGCATTTCCTGGGGAAGCACCTTGGCCCTGGCCTATGCCCTGGCGCACCCGCAGCGGGTGTTGGGCATTGCCCTCATGGCAGTCACAACGACAAACCGAGACGAGGTCGACTGGATCACCGAGGGTGTGGGCCGGATTTTTCCCGAGGCATGGCACGAGTTTGCGGATGCCTCGGCAGCAAGGCCGGGGGAGCGGGTCGTGGAGGCCTACGCCCGCAGGATGGCAGGCCCGGACCGGGAAGACGCCCGCATGGCCGCCCTTTCCTGGGACACGTGGGAAGCCTGGCACATCTCATTCAGCACCTATTGGCAGCCGGGCCCCATGTTCACCGACGAGCGGCTGCGCATGACGTTTGCGCTGCTCGTAAGCCATTATTGGGCCAACGATGCGTTTCTTGCCGGCGACGAGGAAATTCTGTCCCGGATCCACGAACTTGACGGCATTCCCGGACACCTCATTCACGGCCGGCGCGACGTCAGCGGCCCGGCCATCACGCCCTGGAAGTTGCACCAAAAGTGGGCCACCAGCAAGCTCACCATCGTGGAGGACGAAGGGCACGGCGGGCCAACGTCCGTCGCCGCGCTCCTGGCCGCCGTCGAAGAGATCAGCGACGGGCCCGGCATTCACCAGCCATAATGGACGGCGACCGGAATGCAGCCAATAATGGAGCCATGACCCGCTACGCCATCGATCCGCTGGCCGCCATCGAACTGTCCCGCGACTACGGGGTGATCGCCGGGGAACACCAACATGTCGCCCCGTCCAGCCTCCGCTCGCAGTGCTTGGGGATCCTCTACCGGGCAGTGCGCAGCGGTGACGTGGAGCGGGACGAGGCGCGCAGGATCCTCGACGGCATCACGTCCATGCGCATCCGCCTGCTGGGGACCGGGTGTCGCGGGCCGTGGCATGGAGAATCGCCGAACAGCTGGACTGGGATGACACCGCCAATGCCGAGTACATCGCCGTCGCCCAATTGCAAGCCGATGCCTTCATTACCCTGGATCCCGAACTGGCCCGCCAAGTGGCAGGTGTCATCGAGCTGGCACCCTTGGCGGTGCTTCAATCCACGGACCGCCCCTAGAATTCCTCGCCCTCGCCCACCACGGCCGACGCCGGGCCCACAATCAGCGGATCCGGCACCCCCACCACTTCGTGGTCCTTGCCTGGGTAGTCAAACAAATTCAGCACATGGCGCATGGCGGCCAACCTGGCCCGCTTCTTGTCATTGGACTTCACCACCGTCCAGGGTGCGTGCTTGGTGTCAGTCCTTTTGAACATGCGTTCCTTGGCCGAGGTGTACGCATCCCACTTGTCCAATGAGGCGACATCCATGGGCGAGAGCTTCCACTGACGGACCGGATCCACCTGGCGAATGATGAACCGGGTGCGTTGTTCGGCCTGCGTGACGGAAAACCAGAACTTGATGACAGTCATGCCGTCATTGGCCAGCATTCGTTCAAACACCGGGGCCTGGCGGATGAATTCCTCATATTGTTCCTTCGTGCAAAACCCCATAACCCGCTCAACCCCTGTCCGGTTGTACCAGGACCGGTCAAACAACACCATTTCCCCGGCACTGGGCAGGTGCGCCACATAACGCTGGAAATACCATTGGCTGGACTCGCGTTTACTCGGTTTTTCCAGCGCCACCACCCGGGCGCCCCTCGGGTTCAGGTGTTCGGTGAAACGCTTGATGGTGCCGCCCTTGCCTGCAGCGTCGCGGCCCTCAAACAAGATAACCACCCGCTGCCCGGTAGCCTTGATGTATTGCTGCAACTTCAGCAGCTCAATTTGCAGCAACCGCTTTTCAACGTCGTAGACGTCCCGTCGCAGCCGGGCATCGTAGACGTCCCGTCGCAGCCGGGCATCGTAGGGGTAGCCGTCGCGCCACGTGTCCACCTGGGATCCGTCCGGAGCCAGCAGGATGGGGTCGTCGTCGTCGTTGTCCATAACGGTGAAGCCGGTGAAATCAGGGATGGGTCGAGTCATGGCCCGATCATAGCCCTGCGGCAAGGACGAACGGTGAACGGAGAGTGGAGCGCAGGTGAACGAGACGGCAACTGGTGCGGATCTTCGCGGCCGGCTGACGGTGCGGGCCTTTGAACTGGCGGCCGTGGACCCAAGCCTGGCCGGGTTGCTGGATCCCGCCGAACAGGCCAGGGCCATCGCTATCACCCACACCGGAACCCGCCGTGACTTTTTGGCCGCCCGCATAGCCCAACGACTGATGGCTGCCGAACTGCTCGGGGCGGAGCCCGGGGAGCTGGAGGCAGTCTACGAGTGTCCCGAGTGCGGGTCCGGCCCGGTGCTATCGCATGGGCGGCCGGGCTATTGGCGCAACGGAGTGTCTGCAGACGTTTCAATGAGCCTGTCCCGCAGCAAAGGCTGGGCGGTTGCGGCCATGGTGCCCGCTGCCGGCATCCCGCTGGGCATCGATGTGCAGCATATTGCCTCGGTGGGCTTTTCCGGGTTCGACGGCGTTGCGTTGAGTCTGGTTGAACAGCGGCGCCTGGCGCAGCTGTCACCAGGGCAACGTAATGCGTGGCGTGCCTCCGTTTGGGCCCGCAAGGAGGCATTGGCCAAGTACTCCGGCCTGGGCCTGCGCACGGACCCTGCCGTCATTGCGGCCTTCCCTGACCCGGACACCTCTGGGCCCTTTGCCGGGGCCCAGGTGTGGGAACCGGACGCTTCGGCCCTGGGCCTGCCGAACGGGTTCGCCGTGGCAGTGGCCTGCGGGGGACCGGCCCGGGCATAGGAACCGGAGTCACGTGTTGGCCGTCCGGATTTCATGCCATCAGCCGCTGGCCCGGGTGTCGCCTGTAGTTATAGCTATAGCCATAGTTATAGCTTGGGCGTCGGTGAAGCTGTCGGGGTCGGGGCTTAGTCCTAAACGTTTCCAATGCAGGCCGAGAAGGAAGAGTTCACCTCAGGCGCGAGAGCCGCCGCCTCGCGAGGCAGCGACCAACGTGCCAGGACAAATCACGTCAAGCTGTTATTCGCGTGGGCCGGTATCGCACGGCAATCGCCCCAGACCGGAACTCATGGCGATCCACGAGCTCGAGCTGGATGCGCTCGTGCAGACCAGCGAGCAACGTCGGCCCATGTCCGGCAAGGACCGGCTGCACGAGGAACTCGTAGTCGTCGATCAGTCCCAGATCCGCCAACGCCAGGGGAAGCGTCACGCCACCAACCCACAGGCCCTCGCCTGCCTCCTGCTTGAGTTGCTGAACTGCTTGCCCCACGTCGCCGCGCACCAGCTCGGCATTCCAATCGACCCCGCTCAGTGTGCTCGACACGACGTACTTTTTCGCCCGGTCGATGGTCTCGGCGAACGCGATCTGCCACTCATTCATCCAGCCAGGCCACGTGCCCGTGGCCGGCCTCCGCCACGCCGACTCCATCATCTCGTAAGTCACCCGGCCGAACAGTAGGGCATCGGCTCGCTCCAGCTCAGCGGTCCAGTACCGCATCGACTCCTCGTCCGGGGGGAGCCCTGCCTCGTGATGGCAGCAGCCGTCGAGTGTGACGTTGATCGAGTATCGAAGTGGTCTCATCTCGTTGCCCTCCCCTGATGCGTGCAGTGCGTTTTCACCGCACCGCCAGTCAGCCAGACCACGGCTTCGCGTGAACCGCCCATGGTCCGAGGATAAGCAACCCCGCCGCTTAACGGAAGTGTCAGCGCACGAATCCGGCCGGGCTGCGCCCGCCGAGTGTGACACACGCGGACTCGTTCTCAACTCCAGGTGAACTGTCGCAGCTGGGCCTCCTGGACCGGAGCACTGAAACGTGGCGCGAGAGACGTTGCAGGACGCGGGAATTCCCGCCCGATTCAGTTGGTGCGGGCGTAGGCTTCTACGTCGGCGAAAAACCGTTCGACCTGGATCCCGATCGTGAGTGGACTGCGGCTGTCATTATGGGTGAGGTCAATGTCGATGCCATTGACGTTCCACAACTTCCGCAGGCCTCTCTGTCCGTGCCATGGAATGGTGGGCTCGCCGTGGATGGTTGTCAGTTGACTGGGAATGGCGTCGAAGCACTGGGTTGCCTCATGGCGCCACCCCAGATGCTGGAACAAAGCGTCCCGGTCAGCCGTATGCTTGGGCCGAGGATACTGGATCAGCTTGTCATCCTGCCACGCTATGTCGGAACCGGGCGGATCACCAGAGGCCCGGAAAATATCGACCGACTGCGGCGTAGTTTGGCCGGCCTTTGAATCTGTCCCGCGTGGGATAGGACCTCACACAATCTGGGTGTGTGTCGTCTACCTGGTGAGTGGGTCTTGCGGAATCTGCCTATGGCCCATCAGCGATGAGGAGCGCAGCCATGAGGACAAGAATTTCATACCTTAACTCTGACGATGGAGGCCACATGGGGGCCCGGCGGTTCCGTAGGGCGCTGAGGCCGAGTGCGCCAGTGCCCCGTAGCGGTCCTGCCACGGACACGGCCTCGGCCAACAACACTGGGGAAGCTCTGTTGGGAGCCGGAACCTTGGCGATGGCCATCTGGCCAGCTCGCTGAGACCGATCCCGAAGAAGCCGGTCCGCGCCCCGTCGCTCCCGGGTTTGGCGCAGAGTCGGAGCCGACCGGCTTCCTCAGGGTGTGCACGATTGGCTGTGGGAACCAGCGAATAGTCCCGCACGGGGCGTCTTGGATGGACCCGGCTTAAATGATCCGCAAGACCCGCCCACAAAAAATGTCTGGTGACCGGGCGGGTCCTATACGGGATGGAATTTCAGGGCCACGCAAACCCCCCTTTTGGCTTCTCCAAGCCTCGACTCGACGCGCGACAATCGGCCAACCACCTTGATCGTAGAGCCGACTAGGGGTGCGGCAGCGGCGGAAGCGCCTGCTGGTACAGCCAAGGTGCGAGGATGTCAGTGGCGGCGAAGCTCTCCACCCCGGCGCACACTTCGTCCGCGAGCGACATGAAGTCCGCCGTGGTGACCGAGCCATGCCGGTGCTCCTCCGTCCAACGCTGCAGCAGTGCGAAGAAGTTTGTGTCACCTGCCGCCGCACGGAGTGCCACCAAGGCCAAGGCCCCGCGTTTGTACACGGCGTCGTCAAACATCAGCTCCGGCCCCGGATCGCCAACGGTCACGGCGACGGGTTCGGCCACCAGCTTGGCGTGCGCCGCAGCAGCCCGCTCGGCAACCGTCATGGACCCGCTGTCTTCGGACCAGAGCCACTCGGCGTAGCAGGCAAAGCCCTCGTGGAGCCAGATGTCACGCCAGGACGCCAGCGTCAGGGAGTTGCCAAACCACTGGTGTGAGAGTTCGTGGGCGATCAGCCGCTGCGCTTCCCACCCGGTGTCCATGTGGTTGCTGCCCAGGATGGACAGGGACTGCGCCTCGAGCGGGATCTCGAGCTCGTCTTCGGTCACCACCACCGTGTAGGCAGGAAAGGGGTACGGCCCAAAACGCTGGATGAAGACGTCCACCATCTCCCGCTGCCGGGCCAGGGCAGTGGCTGCCCGGGCCTGGAGTTTCTTGGGCACTGCCACGGTGATGGGCAGCTGCGTTTGTCCTGCGGAGGCCGGCAGCGCCAGCAGTTTGTACCGGCCAATCTGCAAGGTGGCCAGGTAGGTGGCCATCGGGGCGGTCTGCTCGTACACCCAGGTTTCCCGGCTGGATTTTTTCGCATGCGAGACCAGCGTGCCGTTGCACACTGCCGTGTAGTCGGCATCGGTGGTGACGGTGAAGCGGTAGGACGCCTTGTCGCCGGGCCGGTCGTTGCACGGGAACCACGTCGGTGCCCCGGTGGGCTGGCCGGCGACCAGCACGCCGTCGTCCAGTTCTTCCCAGCCAACATCGCCCCACTCGCCGTCGTCGGGGGCGGGATTGCCGCTGTAGCGGATGTCGAGGGTGAACTCCGTCCCGGCGTCCACGGGGGCCGGCAGCTGGAGCCGCAATTTCCCCTGGCGGTGGGAATGCTTCCCGACACGGATTCCGTCGACGGAAGCTTTGTCCATGCCCAGCCCGGCGAGGTCAAGGTCCACCGAGGTCAACGGCACCAGGGCCCGGGCCGAGATGACGGCCCGGCCCTGGAGCTGGTTTCCGGCCAGCCGGGCCTCCAGTTCGATCTCGTAGTGCGTCACCGCGTAGCTGGTGCTGCCATGGAGGGGGATATACGGGTCCGGCCGGGCCGGGAGATCCGCGGCGGCAGGGCTTGGGGAGGAGGGTCTGGTGCGGTGGAGAAAGCTCATGCCGGGCTGGGTATCCGAATCGGTTGGTTGTCGGGGTCAGTTGCGGGTCGGGTCAGTCGAGGGGCACAGCCGGTTGCGGGTCATGCACGGTCCGCGAAGTCCGGTCCCTTCCAGGGGCTGATGGGGTTGCCCATCCAATAGCTGCTGGCAGGTACCGTTTCGCCGCGCATGACGAGCGAGGCAGGGCCCACGGTGCCGCTGGTGGCGATGCTGGCCGCAGGCAGGATCACTCCGTGCGGGCCCATGGTGGCCCCTTCCTCCAGCGTAACCGTATCGATGGCCATGACCCGGTCATGGAACAGGTGCGTCTGGATCACGCAGCCGCGGTTGACGGTGGAGCTTTCGCCCAGGGTGACCAGATCGGCCTCGGGCAGCCAATAGCTTTCACACCAGGCGCCGTGTCCGATCTTGGCACCGAGCGCACGCAGCCACCACACCATGGCGGGTGTGCCAACTGCTGCGCGGGCAAACCACGGCGCGGTGACCATTTCAATGAAGGTGTCCACCACTTCGTTGCGCCAGATGAACGAGCTCCACAGGGGATGCTCACCGGGCTTGATGCGGCCCACCAACACCCATTTGGCGAGCACCGAGCTGCCCGCGGCAAAGGCGCCCGCCGCCATGATGACCAGGCCGCTGAGCAGGGCGGCCAGCCAATAACCGGCGGCGAGTGCGACGGCGTCGAAGACGGCCAATACCGCGGCGGCGACGGCGACGGAGAGCACTGTCGGCACCAGTCGGCAGCTTTCCCAGAGGGCCCTTGCCGCCTTGAGCCGCAGGGGCGGGTTGAAGGTCAAGGACTTGTCGGTGTTCAGGTTGGTGCGGCGCAGGCGGACGGGCGGGCTGCCCAGCCAGGAGGTGCCGGCCTTGGCCTTGGCCGGGGCTGCCGACAGCACGGCCACCAGCGAGTTGCGGGGCATGGTGCGCCCCGCAGCGGCCATGCCCGAGTTGCCCAGGAAGGAGCGTTTTCCCACCTTGGCCGGTGCAATGTGGATGTAGCCGCCACCGAGTTCGTAGGAGGCAATCATGGTGTCGTCGGCCAGGAAGGCGCCGGCGCCGATGGTTGTCATTTTCGGCAGCAACAGCACCGTGGAGGCTTCCACGTTCTTGCCGACCTTGGCGCCCAGCAGGCGCAGCCAGACTGGAGTGAACAAGCTCGAGTAGATGGGGAACAAGAGGTCGCGGGCCATGTCCAGCACGCGCTCGGTGGCCCAGACCTGCCAGCCAATCCTGCTGCGCACGGGGTAGTGCCCTTCGCGCAGACCGATGCCCAGCAGCCTTACGGTGCCCAGGATCAACACCAGCAGGGTGAGGAACCAGGCAAGGGCTGCCACGGGAACCGACCAGAGCAGGGTGGGGACGGCCGCTGACAGTGACTGCTGTCCGTTGGCGGCCAGCAGCACGATCCAGGCGGCGACGGCAGCTGCGAGAAACGGAATCAACGACAGGAATGCTGAGGCACCGGCGAACGGCAGCTCCCGCCGCCAGGTGGCTGGTGTGGGCAGCTCGGGCCAGGAGTGCTTGGCCTTGCCGGTTCGTTCGGCGGGGGAGCCGGAGACGGTGACGCCCGGCTTGACCTTGCCGCGGACTGCGGATCCCGGAGCAACGTGCGCGCCGGCACCGATGCGGGCTCCTGGCATGAGGGTGCTGCGGGCCCCAACGACGGCGCCGGCTCCGATGGAGATTTCACCGATGTGGACCCAGTCCCCGTCGATCCACCAGCCGGACAGGTCCACTTCGGGTTCAACCGAGCAGCCCTCCGCCAGTCGCAGCAACCCGGTGACCGGCGGCACCGAGTGCAGGTCAACGTTCCGGCCCATCTTCACGCCGAGGGCACGGGCGTAGTACGGCACCCACGGGGCACTGGCCAGGGTGACGGCGCCAGTCATGTCAGCAATTTGTTCGGCCAGCCACAGGCGCAGGTGCACCTTGCCGGAGCGTGGATAGCTGCCGGGGCCCACCCCGCGCAGCAGCACCCGGGCCGAGACGACCGAGATGCCCATGCGGCCCCACGGAGAGACAAAGACCACCCAGGAGGCAGCCACCCACCACCACGAGATCGTGGGGGCACCCGGCAGCACGCCCTGCCAGGCGGCGAAGTTGTTCAACGCCATCAGGTAGGTGAGCCAGCGCATGCCCACCAAAACATGCAGCGGAACGCCCATGAGGGTCTGGAACACCTGGGATTTTCGTTTGGTGCGGCCCACCGTGCGGGTCACGGGTGCGGCAGGACCGCCGCTGGGCACGGAGCCGACAGCCAGCTCCAGCAGGGCACCGATCCGGGGGTGCGAATAAACGTCGGCCACGGTAATGCGGGGGTAGCGCTGCCGCAGCGCCGAGACCAGCTGGGCGGCGGCGAGGCTGCCGCCGCCGCTGGCGAAAAAATCAGTGTCGAGCGAGGCCGGGGCGCCGCCCAGCACAGCCTGCCACTGATCCAGCACCCATTGTGCCTCCGGCCCCAGGGTTCCGGTGAGGGATTCGCCGTCGTCCGTTGCTTGTTCCAGGGGCCAGGGGAGCGCCTTGCGGTCCACTTTTCCACTTATTTTTGTGGGCAGGGAATCAGTGAAGGTGAGCAGCGGAATCAAGGCTGCCGGCAGTGACTCTGCGAGGACGGCGCGCAAGGCTGCCGGGTCCGGGGAAGTGCCGGGGGCCGGAACCAGATAGCCGACCAGCAGCTGGCTGCCACCGGCCGTGTCCTGAACAGCGGCTGCGGCGCCGGAAATCTCCGGCAGGGCCTGGAGTGCGGCATCAATTTCGCCCAGCTCAATCCGCCGTCCGCCCAGCTTGACCTGATCGTCGGCGCGGCCCATGAAGATCAAGCCCGCGCTTTCGAGCCGCACCAGGTCGCCGGATCGGTAGGCCCGGTCCCAGCCAAATGCAGGCATGGGAGCGTATTTCTCGGCATCCTTGGCGGGGTCGAGGTAACGTGCCAGGCCGACGCCGGCAATGATCAGCTCGCCCACTTCGCCCTCGGCGACGGGCTCGCCGGCGGCATCGACGACGGCCAGGTCCCAACCGTTGAGCGGCAAGCCAATGCGGACCGGGCCCGCTCCGCCCAGCGGAGCGGCACAGGCAACAACAGTTGCCTCGGTGGGGCCATAGGTGTTCCAGACTTCCCGGCCTTTGACGGCCAGGCGCGTGGCAAGTTCGGGAGGGCAGGCTTCGCCGCCAAAAATGAGCAGCCGGACTGATTCCAGCGCTTCCGCCGGCCACAGGGCCGCCAGCGTTGGGACAGTGGAGACCACCGTGATGCCATGGGAAATGAGCCAGGGGCCCAGGTCCATGCCGGACCGGACCAGTGACCGCGGCGCGGGAACCAGGGCGGCGCCGTAACGCCAGGCCAGCCACATTTCCTCACAGGAGGCATCGAAGGCCACGGACAGTCCGGCAAGCACCCGGTCATCGGGGCCAATGGGCTCGGACTGCAAGAAGATGCTGGCCTCAGCATCGACGAAGGCTGCGGCTGAGCGGTTGCTGACGGCCACGCCCTTCGGGGTTCCGGTGGAACCGGAGGTAAAAATGATCCAGGCATCATCCGTGGGAAGCGCCAGCCGTGGATCCGGGAACGGGGCAGGGCGTTCGCCTGTCACGGTCAGATCCTTGCCGGTCAGCGGGTCGCCGAGGACGGCAGCGACCTTGGCTTCGCCGAAGACCAGGGCCGCGCGTTCCTCGGGATCGTCGGCATCGACGGGGACGTAGGCGCCGCCGATCGAGATGATGGCCAAAATGGCGAGGTAGAGCGTGGAGGTGCCGGAGGGGATGCGAACGCCGATCCTGTCGCCGGCGCCCAGGCCGGCCTGGGTCAACTCGGCGGCCCTCTGCTGCACGGCCTTCACGAGCTCGTCGTAGCTGAGGGCCTTGACGCCGTCGTCCAAGGCTGTGGCATCAGGGTGGAGCCGCGCCGACTCCTGCACTATGTTCCACAGCGTCCGCGGAGCCGGGGCCAGCTCGCTGCCCGGCATTTGTGCGGAAAATTCTGCTGCCGACGATGCGGATGGCTCGGGCGATGCGGCAGTCTGGGCCGTGGGGATGTTCAATGGGGCAGGGTTCACCGGCCTACCGTGCACCATCAACATGAACGGAAGTTGAATGGCAGGCGACAAGTTACGCCGTGAGCCGGCAGAGGGCCATCCAGCCGCGTGGCGTCAATGATTTGGTGCCTGGCGTGGGCGACACTGAGGAGGTGCTGCCGTCCGAGCATCCGGACTGCGCCCAAGGGGCCGGTCTCATCGAGGGCAATGACCATGCGGGCGGTGCTCGGGATGACCGGCTCAGACTCTCCGCTTGCCTGCTTACTTGTTGCAAACGGCCTTGCCAAGTCTCCGAGGTGGCTGTCCGGGTCCGGCTGGCTGACCGACAGGGCATGCTGTCGACGCACCGCATGAATCATTCGCCCTTATTCGCCGTCGCCGCGCCACACTAGCCACAATCTGGTGGGGCGAACTTGCTAGCCGCTGACTATCGAGATCCCCGAGCCGAGAATTACGCTGGATCTCCTTTTCGGTGTTTCGACCTGAACTGCGAGGGGCCCTCGCGCCGGTTTGGATACCTTGTTGGGGAACCAGGCTCTCTCGTGGTCTACAACGATCAAGAGACCATCATGGCTGCCCATTGATGCGAAGGTGTTGGAGCAATCGTAAAAGTTTGGGATGGCCAATTCTGCGGACAGTGTTGCTACGGTGTGCAGCACGTTTTCCACGCCAATGCCAACTTCACTGATGGACAGCATTTGGGGTTTTTCGCTCTTGTCGGGCACCTTGGATGCATCAGCGTCGCGGGCGATGAATTCCAACATGATGCCTTCTGGGCCCAAAAAATACAGGGAACGGGACTTCCAATTTTCCGAACCGAAGATAATCTCTGAGCCGTCTGTCTGGAGTAGGGACACGCGACGGGATAGCCATTCGTGGGCAAGTTCGAACTCTGACGGCAGGATTCCAAAGGCGAGGTGATGGACACCGTCAAAACCATCCCCGGTGGTCAGCGTTAGAAGGCTTGAGCCGATGGTGATCTCCACGCTGGTGGCGGTCACGTCGACCGGTAGCAGCAGAGTGTCTCGGTAGAAATGTGCTGCTTGGGAGAGGTCGCGGACGGTGATGGATACGTTGAGGATTTTCATTCTGGACATGCCTTCTCTTGGGAATGTGTTCTGCAGGTTGTATGCGGGGCCAGGACATTCTTGAGCCAACAAGTTCGTGTTTGAGTCGCATGGCGCCCATGGTTGTCCTTGTGTTCGAAGATGTACGCACCATGGAACTAGGTACAGCTAGCTTGAGGTCAAGCCCGCCCGTCGGTGAAGTCGCGAGCAGGACTGATTTGTCGATACGGCAAGCTGTCCCGATGGAGCTTCGATACAGGGGAATCCGAAGGAAGGGGATCTGATTGCCCACCACCGTGTCAGGCAGCCACTGAATGTGTTTCCCAGCGGTGCTCCAACGGGTTCAAACCGATGCCGCTGACGATCTGCTGACGGGTTCACCGGGTACCATCACAAAAAGTGGGACACCAAGAAAACCCAGTTGTCTCACGCCTCCGGAAGCTCATGAGTTTTGACCGTGGACGTTGACCAAGGACGTGAGGGTCTGGCATTTGCTGCTTTAGCGGCGATTGGCCCGCCGCTCCTGCCTCTGAAGGCCACGCAATGTAGTGGGCGGGCCAGCACGATCCGTCCGCCATGCCTTGATGGCACAACTGGTGAAAGTCACCAAGGCCACCGTCGAAAGCAGCCACAAAGGAAGGCCGCCAATGTCACCAGCTGCCCCTTCAGGACTGCCCATCGACAGCAGCATTCCGCCTGTCACGACAGCACACAACGCGGAAAACACAATTGCAATGAACAGCCAGCGAACACTTCGGCTCCGCCTCAACAAGCCTTTGGGCGCCACTAGCAAGAAAGTCAATGGAGTCGCCACAGCGAAAACTATTGCGGCGATAAAGGCCGGGCCGTACATGGCATTCGTGAGAGGTAAAAAGATGCCGCAGAAACCCACCAGCACGGCCAGAGCAACCGGAATGGCCTGGCGCCCGGATGGCTGTGATTTGTCGACCCAATCCATTTCCATGCAAACCCCCAAGTATTTCCATGCAAACCACCAAAAGCCGGGGCAAGCGTCAGCGGGCATCTCCCACGGCCGGATGCCTGAACAGCATAACCCGGCGGGAATCCGGATTCGAAGGTTCACAGCACCCGGGAGCCGGGGCAAGGCACCCACTTTGGCATCGGCGCATGAATATCCACCGCAACATCCTGGCCATCGATCGGTGCTGACCGGCCCGTACCAGCTGTCGCCTGGTCACGGACCGGCACGTGGATGTTTGCTCGGACTAGACTCAGGGAGTGAATTTTACCGACGCACCCTCGCTGGAAAACCAGTTCGTTCGACTCGAACAGCTGTGCCAGACTCACCAAGACGACCTGGCAGCAGCGGTTGCAGCCGAAGAGCTGTGGCGGACCTGGTACACGCACGTTCCCTCTCCTGAAGCGATGACGGGGGAAATTGAACGTCGCCTTGCCCTGCACGCCGAGGGACGAATGGTTCCTTGGGCCATCATCGATCAGGCCTCCGCGAGGGCGGTTGGAATGACCACGTACTTGAACCTCGAACCGGCCAACCGCCGTCTTGAAATCGGGTCAACCTGGATCGGGTCGACGGCGCAGGGGACGGGTATCAACGCCGCAGCCAAGATGCTTTTGCTTCAGCGGGCGTTCGAGGAACTGGGCTGCATTGCCGTGGAGTTCCGTACACATTGGCACAACCACCAATCCCGTCGCGCAATCGAGCGGCTCGGTGCCAAGCAAGACGGGGTTCTTCGCAATCACACAATCTTCGAGAACGGCACCGTCCGCGACACTGTGGTGTTCTCCATAGTTGAGGCCGAATGGCCAACCGTGAAATTCGGGCTTGCGGAACGACTTGACCCCCGCAACCGGTAGTCACTCCCGCACGGTGGAGGGCCACTCTCGCTTTGGCCCGCGGCGCACTTTGCACTCACCAGCTTCGAGGCCTGCACCACGGCCGTTTGCAGAGGGCAACACAAAAATCTTTTGGTGTGTCCCCTGGAGGGATTGGGCTGCGGGAATCGGCGCTGTCTGTGGCTCACAGCTTCGGCAGACGTTCGGTGCCGTGTGGCCGACTCGGCCCTGCCCCTCCTGTAGGATCCGGAGCTACTTGTCACTAATCCGGATTTCATGTCACCAGACGATGGCCTGATCGTTGTTAGCAGCAAGGCTCTGGCTTGCCGGCTTGGGAATGTTTGTGCGCCCCGTAAGGGGAACGCTGAGCGGGACATCCCGGAAGGAATCGGTTCGGACATCACTATTACGTGATTTTCGTGTCCATGTGTGCATTAGTGCCGCGGCGCCTTCTGGGTACAGGGGGCGTTTTAATCGCGCGATGCTAAACCAACTGACAGAGCTACCTTCGTCCAATACGTACAGTTGTGTATCGAGCGCGATCGAGTCGAGGTCAGGAGATTCGACACCGAAGATATGGGCTATCTGATGCCCTGGTGCTCCCTCGTATTCAAAGATGTTCTCGACGACTCCGAGCAACTGCACACCGCCAAGTTCGACTCCAAGTTCCTCGCGGAATTCCCGCCGAAGTGCTACCTCAGCCGCTTCGCCGAATTCGATTCCACCCCCGATCGCACGCAAGTAGCGGGTTCCCTTAACCGTGTCATATCCTTCTTCTGCGAGAAGGTGGCCGTTTCTAATCGGCAGGCCCACGGAGAGGTTCCTGATTGAAGTCACGACCCCAAGTTTATGCATCTCGTGCCTGTTCAATCGTTTTACAGATTCGGCGCATCATCATTTGGGTGCATCCGAAGTGCCGGATAGGAACCCTTCCCGGACATTTCTGCAATCCTTGGCGTTGAATCATGTGGTGCTGGAGGGGGAAGCTGGCGGGAACCACACCCGGTCTAGCCGGAGATATGTCCCCAAAAGCCAACACTGCGAGCCCGGTTTTCGAGTGGTACGTGGATCGGACTGTCACACAGAAGTCTTGGTCCGCGAGCCGATCCACCTCGGCATCAGTGGCAGTTGACCGGTTTCCGATCAAATGGTTCCGGATCGTACAAATTGTCGATGCTGAGTTCTCCACTATCGATGAGCGGCTGCAACGTCTTGTGCCTTGCGATGCTTTGCGTGCGTGTCCTGAAAACATAAGCGTCGGCGATCGTAAGCTCCCCGCCGGATGCAGTCCACACCAGTGTGTAGTCGCCCGCATTGATTGGCCGATGTAGATCATAGGTATGCCATTTTCCTGCCGACCTGCCAACTCCGATGATGCCGATGGCGTAGGCCTCCCCTTGACTACCACCCAACATTGCCTTCTCCCGTACGACCGCTCGACAGCCGTCCGGTCCATGGGGATCCAGGATGTAGTTACTCGTACCCCAATCGAAAAACGCCACCATCGCGCTGCCCGCCCCAACAACGCTAACCAGCATAAAGAAGGCAACGGATCGCATCAGCCCCCAGCGCCCCTCATCCCTTCTCGGGCCCGGTCTCCTGCTGCCACGGACGATCCAAAGGACCCAGAGCACCAGCGAAGCCAGCAAAAGGGCACTGCTTAGTATCCAGGCGCGCAGGACATGCGAGCCAACTACCAGGATTCACCCGTTGAAGAACCCAACGACCACCCCGAAGCCGAGCAACAGAGAAACGATGCTGGCCAAATACACTCGTGACCTGACCGGCAGGTAGTTCTTCTCGTCTGTCCCCATCGAAGGATTCTATCTGAAGTGGAAATTGACCATGATTGGAGTGGTTATGGACGGCCAGGACCAAAAGAAAAATCATGCATGCCGTTTGCAAAGTGAGACTGCCCCGGACTGTCACAAATGGAACGGTCTACGGGACACCGGCGCGTTGGAGTCGTTCCGCTGCCTGACAGGTGAGCGCGTCCAGTGCGACTGGCCGGGATTGGAAGAGGCTTTCACCGCGGGCGTTATGCAGTGCTGGCCACACGCTCGCGGCCCAGGCAACCTCCTGCTCTTCCTTGGTAAAACGCCTACCACGCGCTTGCTGGTAGGAGTCAAAGAATATTTCCGAGCTTTCGATGGTTGCCAGCGTTGGGATGGCGGTGCTGGCAAAGGCGCCGGATGCTGCACCGACGATAGCCGCTTCCGGGAGGGCGACGAGGCTATCCCAATCGTGGACCGCCCATGGGAGCTCCCCGTGCCAGCGAAGATTTTGGCTTTCCCAGTCTCCGTGCCCAACAACTAGGGGTAAAACTCCTTGTGCCAGTCGTTGCGATACGGAACGGGCAATGTCATGCACGTGTCCAGGTACGAGGTCTTGGTTCATCTCGTCTACCACTGGATTTGTTGGCCACAAGCCACCCGTTGGCGGATTCCAGTGCATCCACGGAGGCGGTGCGCCAAGCCCGGTGGGGGACTGTGACACAAGAATCTCCATTAGGTCCGCCAGAAGTTTCGCGGACCGGGCGGCAAAGGAAACCTCTCCACCGGAGCGCATTTCACCGCCAGGAAGCCATGTCTCAGCACTGACCACCCCACCCGGTTCGAGTAGGTCGGCTCCGGTCAATGGCCGGGCGCACGGGAAGCCAGCATCCGCTGCAATGCGCTGAATTTGAAGGCATCGACTGATCCTGTCGGCGGAATCAGACCGGACCTTGACGGCAACAGTGCCTTGCTCATCGGAGTCGTAGCGGAACAGATGAGACATTTGACCGCCAGCTTCGGCACGCAACGACGTGAGAGTGCCGTGGCCAAGCACGCGAAAACACCACGCCTCAACTTCAACGGACATTGATCTCAACACCATCGTTCGATTCTACAAACAGGGAACCTGCGGCCAGTGCCACCATCGGCCATGACTCTCTGGTGCGGCATCCTCCACCGTGCCGCATGCGGAACCCTCTGCGGGACAGCTGACATGCGAAATTGATCCATGTAATCAAAGATGTGCACTTTCTCGGATTTAGCCGACATTTCTGGCGGCCTCTGACACGATCTTCCAAATGATCGTTCCGTCCGTTTCTGAGTCTCCTCCCGGGATATTCAACAAAACTCACCGATAACACCGCACAGTACACCCTCATTCACCAGGTACACAGGAGTACACTGAGTACACAGCTATTCACAGGAGAAGTCGTGACCAGTCAGCAAATAACTAAGAATCCTTTCCGTCCCACTGCAGGAGCCGAGCCGCCACAGCTCATCGGTCGAACCGGACTGCTGGACGAATTCATCTACGGTCTGCAGATCCGATCCGGGGCCCCTGGCTTGCTCACTATTTTCACCGGAGCCCGCGGTATCGGCAAGACCGTCATGCTCGGCGAGGCTGAAGATATCGCGCGTGCCCAAGGATGGCTGGTGGTCTCGGAGACTGCAACGACAGGTTTCTTGGGGCGAATAGGTGAAGCCATGCGTTCAGCGGCCGAAGAGCTGGGAGAAGGGCCGAAAGGCCGTCGAATTACGGGCATCGGAGCCGCAGGCTTCTCAATCACTGCTCAGTTGCCTCCGGCGCAGCAATTGGGATGGAGGCAATTGGGAGAACAACTGTTGCAATTGCTGGATGAGAAGCTGTTGACCGTTGCGTTGTTTGACGATGGGGCCGTCGCTGGGTTTGACGACGGGTTAGGTATGAAAACGCCCCGCCTGGATTTTCCTGGCGGGGCGTTCGTGGTCATGGTGGCGGCGTGATCGTCATGGCTGCCGGTGGGTTACTCGCTGAATTCACTGACTGCTGATTGTGCTGAGGATTGGTCCACGATCGCGCTTTTCGTAGAGCGGGTGGCCATGAGCGCGGCGAGGGCCAGGTTGTTGATGGTGCGTGGGTAGCCGCGGGAGGCTTGGTGGATGACGGTGATGGCGTCCTCGGAGAAGAGCGGATCGGATCGTCCGGCGAAGCCGAGGTGTCCCTTGATGTAGGCGCCGGTGTCTTCTTGGTTCATGCCGCCGATGGTGAACCTGGTGCCGATGCGTTGGTCCAGGGCTGCCATGACCGCCAGCTTCAACCTGCGCCGCAGGGTGGGTTGGCCGATGAGCAGCAACGCGAAGTGCGACTCCGTATCCATATTTACGTTGCCGAGCATCCTGAGCGCTTCGAGGTCCTCGTTGCTTAGCAAATGTGCTTCGTCGATGACGATGACGGGCAGGCGGGAGCGTTCATCGAGTTCCCCGGCGAGCAGGGACGCGGCCTGGGCGGCCAGGGCGCCGGAGAAGAATGAGGGCGTCGCCCCGAGCGCGGTAACGATGGTTGAGCGGATCCCTCGGATCCCGATGGTCGGATCAGGGATGTAAATGATTTGGTGGCGGGAGGGTTCCAGATGCGCCAGTGCGGCGCGGGCCGCAACGGTTTTCCCGGCACCGACTTCCCCGGCGATCACGCCCATGCGGCGTTGCTCGATGCACCAGGAGATGCGGGCGACTGCTTCACGGTGCCCGGGGTGCTGATTCAGGGCAGCCGGCGGAATGTCACGGCCGAACGGCATGCGGGTAAAACCAAAATAGCTTTGCAGGGTATCGATCTGGCTCAACGGGACTCCTCCTTGATGGTGGGCTGTGACTGGTTTTCGGTGGTGGTTTGTCCCTGGATGTCGGCGAAGCTGATCGGTGCGGCAGTCAGTGATTGCCGGTGGCGGGTAGCGACCAGGTCCAGGTAGTTGATCCCGGTGCTGATGTTCGCAGCACTGTCGTTGTCCTTGACCGCGTTGATGACCTTGGCATGCACGTGCCGGCCAATATCGAGGGGTTTTGCTGTCCCTGCCGGTGCGCCTTGGTTGTTATTCACCGTGATTTCCCCGTCAAGGTCGAAGGGGTCATAGACCAGCTCAACTTTCGTGCCGGCCAACAATGCGTCCACTTCATAAAGGTTGGAATGCAGGGACACCGTCCCGGTCTTACTCACCCTGCGGGTGTCTGACCAAAGGAACGCCTGACGGATGACTTCCAGGGGTTTGCGGACCGGTTCCCGGTGTTCCCAGGACGCTTCCCACCGGGTAAGGGGTGTCTGCCCGGTACTGGTGTGTTGCTGGTGGTGGTAGACCATGTTCACCCACGCAGTAAACAGGGTGTTCAGCTCTTCCAAGGTGCTGATTTCGGAGCCGGCCTCAGGGCTGGTGCCCGGCAGCATCGGCGTGTCAGTAACGGTGATCTCGCCCAGGAACTGGCTCGTGACAGTGTTGAAGAAACGCTCAATTTTTCCTCTTCCCTGGGGCCGGTAAGGGGCTGAATGCACCAACCGGATCCCGAGTTTCGCACAGGTCCTGGCCAGCGACTTGTCACCCATCGCGGCTCCGTTGTCGAGGTAGCAGTGAGCTGGTATTCCGTGTGTTTGCAGTGCTGGGCGCAGCACCGCTGAGAGGCGAATGGCATCCTCCGCCCACGCCCAGCGGGCGGCGGTAACCATCCTGGAATGATCATCAAGGAACGCGAACAGATACGTTTTCCTCCCACCAATCCGGGGCCCATGCAACGCATCACCAACCCAAATCTCATTGGAGGCGTTCGTTTCGAAGCGGCCGGTGGCCACCGGGCGGGTGCCCGTGGAAATGTTCTTCGCCCTAAAGTGCCGCAGCAACGTCGTCTCCGACGGTGCCTGCCCCAGTGTTTCGGTGATGATCCGCTTGACCTGGGCAGCGGTCCGGTTCGGCTTCTCACGCTTCAACGACTCCGCCAGGGTCAACACGGTCGAATCGATGAAGGGGGTGCAGGCCCGTTCGCCGGGTTTGAGCCCGTCAAAGCCACCCACGTGCCAAGCCTTGATCCAACGGTCCAAGGTCTCCCTGGAGTAGCGGCGGGTCCCACCGAACGGCCAGGGATGATCCACGGCGGCCAACTCCCGCACCAACGGCCCACGCTGGCGGGTACTCAACGACGGATCCGCCACGCCCCGAATCACCTGATAAC
>NZ_JBQSVT010000056.1:0-21054 GCF_052376555.1 Specibacter sp. AOP5-B1-6 | reverse complement strand
CTGGGGCCGCACGCGCCTTTTGCGTTCCCCCGCACCGCACCGGGGCTGCTTCGGGTGATTTCCGGGCGCTCAGCTAACTGTGCAGAATCCATATGCCGCTAATACGGACTGTCGCCGCCCCACCCCCGAATCGAAACAGCAGCTAACGCGGTTTTCCGCCCCGCCCCCAAATCGAAACTGCAGCTGATGCTGTGATCCCGCTGGAATCGCAGCATCAGCTGCAGTTTGGATTCCCAAACCCGACAACAAACAACATCAGCTGCTGTTTGGAATCTGAAATACTTCCAGAGTCGGCCCAGGCCTGTGGAAAACTCCGGATGCCGGGCAGCAAACTGGGCCAAAATGGAACCATGGTTGTCCGTCCCCGAAAGCTGGAACTTTTGGCCCGGCGGTCCTTCACCTTTGGTGAGGGACTCTCCTCCGGTGCCACGCGCGGCCATCTGCGCGGCAAGGACATGAGCACACCCAGCAGGGAAATCCGGGTTCCCCGCGGCCAACGACAACCATTGCTGGACCGGGTGCGCCCCTACCTTGCTTTGTGCCCGAAAGGCTGCATCTCCCATGTGACAGCAGCGCAGTTGCACGGTTTGCCGTTGCCTTGGTTCGACGATGAAATCAGGACGGTTCATCTCACTCGGCCAGCACACTCGGCCCAGCCGCGGCGCAGGAATGTGATCGGCCACAGCAACACGCTGGCGCCCGACGACATCATGTACCTGGACGGAGTCGCAGTGACAACGCCTGAGCGAACATTTCTGGACCTAAGTGCCTTGTTGAGCTTGGATGATTTGGTGGCCGTGGCAGACTTCCTGGTCTGTGAGCACGAGCGTCCCTTTGGGCTGGCGAAGGCTGCGAGGGTTCCAGCGCAAACACTCCGTTCCTACATCTCGAGCAAACGCAATTTGAGAGGTCTCAGCGCAGCCAGATCTGCCTTGGAATTGATGCGGGTTGGTGTGGACTCCCGGCCGGAAACCCGGTTGCGCCTGCTGCTGCAGCGCGCAGGGCTGCCGGAATTCACCACCAACTACGCAATCGAGGGTGATCCTGAGGTGTGGCCGGATCTTGCCTGCGAGGAGTTCAAGACCAGCGCTGAATACGAAGGCGAAGTCCACAAGACCCCGCAGAAGCAGCTATTTGACCGGAACCGTGATGAGCGGACGGCCGCCCGCGGTTGGCTGCAGGTAAAGGTCTACAAGTCGGATATGCGCCGCGGCGACGCCTACGTAGTGGAGATGTTCAAGCGGGCCCTGCGGAAGCAGGGTTGGCAGGGCTGACACGGCTGGCAGAGGAAGCAGGGCTGACAGGTGCTTGAGCAACCGGGCGGATCCACTCACATCGAAACTGCAGCAGATGCTGTGTTGCCGCAGGATTCACAGCATCAGCTGCAGTTTGGAATGTGAGAGGCGCCAAATTCGGCTGCTTACGGGCAGGAAGTGCCCCGCGACTGCCCCGAACACCGCACCCAATACCAGAGTCCGATGAAAATGCGTGCGCTAGCGCTGGAAGTGGGGTTCGCCGTCAAATGCGAGCGCGCGCTGGATGCAGTCCAGGTGGCCGGGGCGCAGCGGGGGCAGCTCGTCGGTGGCGAACCAGCCGACGGCGAGGGATTCGTCGTCGTTCACACGGGCGGTGCCGCTGATGTGGCGGCAGATAAATTCGACGTTCAGGAAGTCGCACACATCCCCGTTGGGAAACGTCACGGGGCCGACGGCGGCGACGCCCATCAGATGCTCAACGGCGGCAACGACAGCGGTTTCCTCGAAAATCTCCCGCAGCATGCCGGGGCCGGGTTCCTCCCCGGGCTCCAGGATTCCCGTAATCAACGCCCAGCCGCCGGTGTCGGAGCGTTCGCCGAGCAACACCCGTCCTGCGGCGTCGAACACCACGCCGCGCACCCCTGGCACCCAAAGGGGGTCGTGGCCGACCTTCTCGCGCAGCTTCACTATGAATTCCGGTGATCCCATGACTTCAGCTTAATGCCCAACGACCGCTGCGGCCCGGACAGTTGTCCGGGCCGCAGCGGTCGTTGGGGCGTGGGGCGTGCGGCTGTCAGCCCCAGGGGATGACGCCGACGAGGATGCCCACGGTCAGCATGACCAGCGACACCACCAGTGCGCGCCACAGGACTTTCTTGTGGTGGTCGCCCAGTTCGACCTTGGACAGCGAGACAAGCAGCAGGATGGCAGGGACCAGCGGGCTCTGCATGTGGACCGGCTGGCCGGCGATGGAAGCACGGGCCATGGCTGCCGGATCAATGCCGAAGTGTGCGGCGGTTTCGCTGAGGACGGGAAGGACCCCGAAGTAGAAGGCGTCGTTGCTCATGAAGAACGTCATGGGGATGCTCAGCAAACCGGTGATGACTGCCATGTACGGCCCCATGGAGGTGGGGATGACGCTGACCAGCCAGGCGGCCATGGCATCGACCATGCCCGTGCCGCTGAGGACGCCGGTGAGCACTGCGGCCGCCATGACCATGGAGACCACGGCAACGATGCTGCCGGCGTGCGAGACAAGTGCCTTCGCCTGGTCCTTGACGTTGGGGAAGTTCACAATCAAGGCCACGGCCGAACCCACCATGAACACGTACGGCAGGGGCAGAATGTCCGCAACAAGGATGACCATGAGGGACACGGTCAGGGCCAAGTTGAACCAGAACAGCTTGGGCCGCAGCGTTGACCGGTTGGGGTCCAGCTGCGAATCGGCCAGGGAGGTGTTGACGCTCTCCGAGTCCTCGTTGGCAACGGCCAGGACCTGCGCGTCAAAGCGTTCCTGCGCGGCGGATCGCGGCTTGACCTCTGTCAGCACGGCCGTCCCGGACCCGCCTGAGCCGGCCGTTGCGGTCCCGGCCGGCACGGTGCCGGCGTTCGCTGGGACCGGGGTGCCGCCGTCGTGCCTGGCATTGCTGCCGGTGGAACCGGTGGAAGCAGCACGGGTGCGGCCACCCCGGGCGCCGGAGGTGTCCCCGGTCCACAGACGACCCGCCAGGGCCAGGCGGCGTCGTTCGCGAACGCCAAGATGCCAGGCGAACAGGAAGATGACGATCATGCCGGCGATCAGCGAGGGGATCATGGGGACGAAGACTTCGCTGGGCGAGACCTTCAGGGCGGCGGCGGCGCGGGCTGTGGGGCCGCCCCACGGCAGGATGTTCATGGTGCCGTTGGCCAGGCCGGCGACGCAGGTCAGCACCACCGGGCTGAGGCCCAGGCGCAGGTAGATCGGCAGCATCGCGGCAGTGGTGAGGATGAAAGTGGTGGAGCCGTCGCCGTCGAGGGAGACGACGGCGGCCAGCACCGCGGTGCCGACAACCACCTTGGCGGGGTCGTTGCCAAGGGTGCGCAGGATGAATTTCACGAGTGGGTCGAACAGGCCGACATCGATCATCATGCCGAAGAACACGATCGCGAACATCAGCAGGGCGGCCGTGGACGTCAGGGACTTCATGGAGTCCATGACCATGTCGCCCAGGCCCAGGCCGGCGCCCGCGAACAAGCCGAAAATGGTGGGGACCACGATCAAGGCCACCACGGGCGTAAGTTTCTTTGTCATGACCAGTGTCATGAACACCGCTATCATGGCAAAGCCAAGGATGACCAACATAAGAACTCCTTTGTACACCGGCCGCGTTTGTGACCTGCATGACTGAATTTATAGTGATTTGAATCACGGGCAGGGTTAAGTCCGGTTGACCCAAGTAGTGCCCGTTGAACACGTTTAGCCCATAAAAACCGTCAGCCGGCCGTGCATCGCGTAGCATTGCTTCGCACGGGACTGCCTGGACTGCCTGGGCCTGCCTGGGCCGCGCTGCCTTGCCTGGGCCGGCCTCGCCCGACACCATGTACGCAGCACGCCACAAAGGAGGGAATCGTTGAAACCGCCACGCACCACGCCCCGGCTGCGGTTCTCCACCCGTGTCCTGCTGGTCCAGCTGGCCGTGGTGTTCGCCGTCGTGCTCATCACCGCCGGCACCTTCGCAGCCCTCACGTACCAGTGGCTTGGCGAACAGGCCGAGGCCCGCGCCCTGGCCGTGGCCCGAACAGTTGCCTCCTCCGAGGATGTGCGCCGCGAGACGGCCACCCTCGCCGCCGCACCCGAGTCGACGCTGACACCCGAAAGCCTTGCCAACGGTCCGCTGCAGCAGAGCGCGGAGTCGGCCAGGGAGCGCACCGGCGCGCTGTTCGTCGTCGTGACTGACGACGCCGGACTGCGGCTGGCGCACCCGAACCCGGCCTTGCTGGGGGAAAAGGTTTCAACCGACCCCTCGGTGGCACTGGCCGGCGGCGAAGAGACGTCCCAGGAACACGGCACGCTGGGGCGTTCAGCCCGGGCCAAGGTTCCCGTGTATGCGCCGGACGATTCGGGTTCGCCCGACGCCGGCACTGCTCCGGCACCAGGCACCCCGGAGACCCCGGGCACCCCGGGCACGGATCCTGTCGTGGTGGGCGAGGTCAGCGTGGGCTTCTCCAGCGACGACATCGTCGCCGGCATGCTCCGAAATGTTGCACCCGTGGCCCTCATCGCCGGAACGTCCCTGGCGCTCGGGGCCCTGGCCTCGGCGTTGACGGGCGCGCGTCTTAGACGGCTCACCCTGGGCCTCGAGCCGGAGGAGATCGCCGGGCTGGCGCAAGACCAGGAAGCCGTGCTGCGCGGCGTTGACGAAGGCGTCATCGGCGTGTCCGAAAATGGCACCATCACGGTGTTCAACGCGGGTGCGCGCAGGCTGCTCGCCCCCGGCACCACGATCAATTACAGTGGCCTCCCCCTGTCCGGCAGCGGCTTGCCGGAGTTTCTTGCCACTGCTGCCACGGCGGCCGGGGCGGAGGGCGAATTTGGGCCGTCCGAGCACGTGTTGGGCGACAGGGTCGTGATTGTCACGGCCCGTCCCGTGCGGTTCGGCGGCAGCAAGCTTGCCAAGACCCGCAGGCCCGGGAACCACGGTCGATCCGGCGACGCCGCCCGCCCACTGGGCACGGTCATCATGGTCAGGGACCGGACCGAGGTCCAGGCACTGACGCGGCAGTTGGATGCCGTCAACGCATTGGGCACGGCCCTGCGGGCGCAGCGGCATGAGTTTGCCAACCGCCTCCACACCGTGGCCGGCCTGCTCGACATCGACCGGGCCGCTGAGGCGCGCGACTATGTCGGCGCCATCATGTCCAACGGCCCGCTGCAGTACCCGGCGCAGGACCTGGGCAGGCTCAGCGACCCCTATCTGGAGGCATTCATCGGCGCCAAGAGCATCGAAGCACATGAGCGCGGCGTCGAAGTGCGGATCGGGGCCGACACGTTGATCCGCGGGCACGTCACCGACCCCCAGGATGTGACCGCGGTCCTCGGCAACCTCCTCGACAACGCCATAGCCGCTGCGGTGACGGGGACGTCGTCCCACAGGTGGGTTGAAGTGGAGTTGCTGGATGAACACACGCCCGACGGCGGCACCCTCCACCTGGTGGTGGCCGACTCGGGTGACGGCCTGCCCGCACCGGCCGGCGGCACCCCCTTGCCAGACGCCAGGGAGCTCATCTTCACGCCCGGCTATTCAACGTCGTCGGAACATCCACGCATGCCCGACTCCGCCGCAGGCCAGGGTGTGGGGCTTGCCCTTGTCAGGCACCTGGCCCGCCGCAGGGGTGGCGACGTCTGGGTCGCAGACGACGGGGCGCCCAATTCCCACGGCGCCGTTGTTTGTGCCAGGCTGCCCGGCGTCGTGTCGCTGGCACCCCTTGCAGAGGAGAAACCATGAGCAATGAATTCAACGTGCTGATAGTCGAGGATGACTTTCACGTGGGGCGGCTGCATGCCGGCTTTGTCGATGCCGTGCCGGGCTTCCGGGCACTGCCGCCCGCCCCCACTGCAGCGCAGGGGCTCAAGGCCATCCACTCCGAACAGCCTGACCTGGTCCTGCTCGATGTCTACCTGCCGGACGCGTCGGGGCTGGACGTGCTCGGCAGCATCGATGTGGATGCGATGATGCTCAGCGCCGCCTCCGATCCCGAAACGATCCGCAAGGCGCTGCGCCGCGGCGCACTGGCTTATCTGATCAAGCCCTTCTCGGCCGAGCTGCTGGAGTCACGCCTGCGCGGCTATGCCCGGTACCGCCGACTGCTGGCGGAAACCGGGGCACTGACGCAGGACAGGTTGGAGACTGCCTGGCAGGCGCTGCATCCGAGCTCCGCGGCTGCGGGGACAAAGGCGGGTTCGGCCACCGAGGCCGCCGTCCTGGCCGCCCTCGCCGGCCGCGGGGACCAATCGACTGCGGACGTTGCCGTGGCGGTGGGCATCTCGCGGACCACCGCCCAGCGATACCTGTCCGCCCTGGCCGACGACGGTGCTGTCGCCATCTCCCTGCGCTACGGCACCACCGGGCGGCCCGAGCACCGCTACAGTGTCGCCGCGCAGTAGCCCCGCCGCCCGGTTCAGCCCGCAGGAACGCCCGCAGCGTTCAGGCCGCCGGGACAACCGCCATGGTTGCCAACGCCCCGAGCAGCATGGCCGGGCCAAACGGGATGGTCGACTTTGCGGTGCCGCGGCGGCTGGCGATGAGCGCAATCCCCCACAACCCGCCGGCCACAAATCCGGCGGCCAGCCCAAGGACAACGTGCTGCCAGCTGAGAAAACCCAAAAACAAGCCCAAAACGCCTGACAGCTTAACGTCGCCAAAGCCCATGCCTGCCGGATATGCCGCCCACAACAACCAGTAGACCGCTCCCATGGCCAAGGCGCCGCCAAGCGCGGAAACCGCATGCATTGGCACCCCGGCCAGGAGCGCAGCCGCCAGCAACAACACCCCTGCAATCGGGTAGGCCGGCACCACAAGCTTGTTCGGCAGGGTGTGCGTGCGAATGTCGATGATGCTCAGCCGCACTGCCAGCCACAGCAGATACAGGCACGCCGCCAGGGCACACAGGAACGCCGTCGCACTGTAATCTGCGAAGTCCATCAGCCGTGTGACCATAGCGCGATGCTACGCCATGGGCCGTCCCGGCGGGACCCATTTGCCGGGCCCGGGGCTAAGCTGTGGATATGAGCGCCTCCCCTTACACTGCCGATACTTTTCGACACATCTGCCGCTCGTCTCCGTGGCGTTGGCAGACCGTGCGCTTTGAGCTGCACCGAAAATTTCCCAACACGGCCGACGGCGGCGCCGGCAACAGTTGGGTGCCGCCAACAGGTGCGGGCGGCGCTGCGGCTCCGGGCACCGACCCCGCCTTGTCCCTGAACTGCTGGGTCCGCCGCCCGGGAGCCTTGCGGGTTGAGACGCAGGACGGAAAACTGCTGGCCAGCACCACCAAGATCAATGAGTCACGGGATTCCCTGTTCATCAGCGGCAACCGCAAACCGTGGCTGCTGCAGCCATCACTGGTCAATCCCGTCAAGGACGATGCAGGTTTTGTCGTGCGCCGTCCCGAGGCGCGTTATGGCGAGCCGGCCTATGGCTCCGGCAGGGCCGCCGCCGCACTTGACCCGGTGGAACTGGCAGGTGAACGCCCCGTCCCGCTGGAAGCACCCTTTGCCAATGTGGCCGAGATCGACGACATCGCGGCCGTCTCCCATCATGGCCGGGCCGCCGTCGAGGCCGTGCTGACACCGAATTCAAGCTACCACCCCGTCTTTGCCGACGCCCCGTTGTTGTTTCCCGGCCGCACGGCCGTCCGGATCGACCTGGACACCGGAATTTGCGTGGCATCGCAGTCGCTGGACGGGGCAACGGCCGGGGCCGGGCACTGGATGGTGCTGCTCGGCATTGACGAGTACATGCTCGATGATCTCTTTGAAGAGGTCAGCATGGGACTGACGGACGTTCGGGCACACATCCCGTGGGACCTGGGCCCGAACGCCTGACCCCTCCCCCATAACATCGTTCTGGGTCGGGAGGGTGGGGCTACACCTCTGCCCGCTCCAGCATTTCAGTCACCAGTGCGGCAATGGGTGAGCGCTCCGAACGGGTGAGCGTCACGTGTCCAAAGAGCGGGTGTCCCTTCAATGTTTCCACCACGGCTGCGACGCCGTCGTGCCTGCCAACCCGGAGGTTGTCGCGCTGGGCGACGTCGTGGGTGAGCACGATCTTGGAGCGCTGGCCGATGCGGCTCATGACGGTGAGCAGCACGTTCTTCTCGAGCGACTGCGCCTCGTCCACAATCACAAATGAATCATGCAGCGAGCGTCCGCGGATGTGGGTCAGCGGAAGCACCTCCAGCATGCCCCGGGCCATGATTTCGTCCATGAGGTTCTCGGAAACCACCGACCCCAGGGTGTCGAAGACCGCCTGGGCCCACGGGTTCATTTTCTCGCTTTCGGAGCCCGGCAGGTAGCCGAGCTCCTGGCCGCCCACCGCGTAGAGGGGCCGGAACACCACCACCTTGCGGTGCTCATTGCGTTCCAGGACCGCTTCCAGTCCGGCACACAGGGCCAGCGCACTCTTGCCGGTTCCGGCCCGGCCGCCAAGGGACACGATGCCGACCTCCGGGTCCAGGAGCAGGTCCAGCGCCAGCCGCTGTTCGGCCGACCGTCCGTGCAGGCCAAAGACTTCCCTGTCGCCGCGCACCAGGCGCACCTGCTGGTCGGAACCAACCCGGCCAAGGGCCGAACCCCTGTTGCTGGTGATGACAAGTGAGGTGTTGACGGGCAGCACCGCAGCGTCTGGAATGGGCACCGCTTCGTGGTTGTAGAGGGCAGTTATTTCAGCCTCTGTCGCATCAACTTCGCCCACCCCCGTCCAACCCGAATCCGGCACCAGTTCGTTGCGGTACTCATCGGCCGCCAGCCCCATGGCCGAGGCCTTGACGCGCATCGGCACATCCTTGGACACCACCGTGACGTCGTGGCCTTCATTGGCGAGGTTCTTGGCAACTGCCAGGATCCGCGCATCGTTGTCCGCCGCGCGCATGCCCGCCGGAAGCACCTCCAGCGAAACGTGGTTGAGCTCCACACGGAACGTCCCGCCGTCGTGCCCCAGGGGAACGGGGGAAGACAGCCCGCCGTGGAGTTCACGGAGCTCGTCGAGCAGGCGCAGCGCCGCACGGGCGAAGTAGCCCAGTTCCGGGTCGTGGCGCTTGCCCTCAAGCTCCGAAACGACCACGATCGGCACCACAACCTGATGTTCGGCGAAGCGGGTGATGGCCCGCGGATCCGACAACAAAACAGAGGTGTCAATGATGTAGGTACGCAATTTCGCCGCCGTCTGCGTACTTTGTGCATGCTGCTCAAGGTTCATGGTTTCAACCACGTCTGCTCCAGCCCTCCGGACCGTCAAGGCGTCCGGATTCCAATCGGTACGTCGGGCGGAGTTGCCCTCCGTTATGCCTAAGCTACGCCGCTATTGCGCACTCCGGCGGCGCCACGCCACGGCGGCAAATGAACGTTGGGTAACCGTTGGTCAAACGCGGAGCTTGTCAGAGCTCGACGCGGGCCGCGGGCGGACGGGGCGGGCTTTTGCGCACATAGTTGTTGAAAATGACCGCCAGCACCAGCACCGCCACCGAAATCCACAACGCGTTCAAGTTCAGCGACAGGTACGCCAGCCCGCCAAGAATCGACCCCACCGTCAGCGAAAGCCACAGCACGGCATACCTGCGCCACAACCATTTCTCGCCACCGGTCAGCGCGTTGGCAATGTGCTGGCCCATTTTCACGAGCGTTCCGGTCATGTAGGTCAGGCCGATGCTGACTTCGCCGTCCCGCTCAAAAATGACGTTCTCGGCGCCCATCGCCAGCGCCATCAGGGCCGGCGCCAGCCAACCGCCAAGGCCCAGGTCAAAAAGTACGACGGCGGATGCCAGTGCCGCCGTCACGTACAGCAGCACTGCCATCCGCTTGCGTGCCGGGACAAGCCGGCGCAGGATCGAGGCCGTCACCACACCCAGCAGGAAGGCGCCCACCAGGCCGAAGGCGAGGACGAATCCGGACCAGTTGCCTTCAGCCAGCGCCGTCCCGCCGCGGGTGGAGTTGCCGCTCATGAACGAAACAAAGTACCCGCCCAGGTGGATGAAGCCCACGGCGTCCACAAATCCTGCGGCGCTTGCCAGGACCGAGGCAAGGATCATTTCGGAACGGTGATGGCTTTGCAATCGACGGAGGCGCTAACTGCCAAACCGGCGGCTGCGGCCGGCGTAGTCGCGCAGTGCGCGCAGGAAGTCGATCTTGCGGAAGGCCGGCCAGAGCGCCTCGCAAAAGTAAAACTCACTGTAGGCGCTCTGCCACATCAAGAACCCGGAGAGGCGCTGCTCCCCCGAGGTGCGGATGACCAGGTCAGGGTCGGGCTGGCCGCGGGTGTACAGGAACCTGGAGATGTCATCGACGGTCAGGCTGTCGGCAACCTCGGCCATGGTGCGGTCCGCGGCGTCGGCGTCGTGCAGGAGTTCACGGACGGCGTCGACAATTTCACGGCGGCCGCCGTAGCCGATGGCCATGTTGACGTGGATGCGTTCCTTGGCCGGGACGCGGGCCGTCAGCGAGGAAAGCCGGGCGGCCAGGTAGTCCGGCAGCAGTTCCGGGGCACCCATGGCGTGGACGCTGATGTCGGCGTCGGCGTCGAGCAGGTCAAGGGTGTTGGCGATGATGCCCATGAGCTCGTCAAGCTCTTCGGGCGAGCGGCTCATATTGTCCGTTGAGAGCATGTACAAGGTGACGACCTTGATGCCCAGGTCTTGGCACCAGCCCAAAAATTCCAGAATTTTGTCCGCGCCGGCCTGATGCCCCTGGCTGGTTGGCGCGTTGAACTGCTTGGCCCAGCGGCGGTTTCCGTCAACCATGACGCCGATGTGGGCGGGGACGCTGCTGAGGTCAAGCGACCTGGCCAGCCGGCGCTCGTAAAAGTTGTACAACAGCTTTGGCATTCGCACAGACCCGGTGGACAGCCGCATACCAGTGCACCGGACCTTTACAAATAACGGCCCTGCGGCCTGCGAATCTTGCTAGCTCTAGGTTACCCGCACCGTCCGCAAATTCTCGCCAAGCAGCCCAAAAAGGCTTGTTACCCAGGAGTAACTTATGGTCCGCTGCGTTATGCTTTCCCTATGAACACCCCTCCCGGCGCAGAGCTGAAACCGTCATGGCGGGGCTGGCTGCACGCCGGAACCGCACCGCTGGTCTTGATTGCCGGCATCGTGCTGGTGGCCCTCGCTCCCAGCATCCAGGCCAAGGTCACCTCCGCCGTCTACGTCGCCACCGGCGTGCTTCTTTTTGGCACGAGTGCGCTATATCATCGGGGCAATTGGTCCCCCAGGGCCCGGGCCACGCTCAAACGCCTCGACCACAGCAACATCATGCTTGTCATCGCCGGTTCCTACACTCCGCTGTCCTACCTGATGCTGCAGCGCCCCACAGCCACCCTGCTGCTGTGGATGATTTGGATCGGGGCCATCGCCGGTGTCTTGTTCCGGGTGTTGTGGGTGGGCGCTCCCCGCTGGCTCTACGTCCCCATTTACGTGCTGCTGGGCATCACAGCGTTGTTCTTCCTGCCCGAATTTTGGGCTGCCGGCGTTGTGCCGACGGTCTTGATTTGTTTGGGCGGCGCCATGTACATTGCCGGCGCCGTCATCTACGGCATCAAGAAACCCAACTTCAGCCACCGCCATTTTGGTTTCCACGAACTGTTCCACGCCCTCACTGTGGCTGCCTTCGCCACACACTTCCTGGCCGTCGTGCTGGTGGTGTTTGGCTGACCGCCCGCAACCAGGAATTCCAACTGCAGCCGATGCCCGTCTGCGGCGGTTCAGCCAAGAAGGTTGACGCCGGGTAAGCGGAACCTTCAGCGGACCTCGGCACCCAGGGCGATCTCGAAGCCGGCGCCGTTGCGCGCCAGCCCCATCAGCAGGAGACCGGCCGACTCGAGCAGTGGGGCCGCCTGCAGCCCTCCCGCGTCGAGGGTCCGCAGCTCCAAGCTCTCCAGGAACGCCGCAACAGCCGACTTCGCCTCAGCACTGTCGCCCGCGATGAACGCGTCCAGGGGCGTGCCCTTCGCTAGAACGTGGCCGAAGATCGTGTTCAACGCCTTCACAACATGGGCGCTCCCGGGAGCAGCCGCCGCGATCTCCTGAGCTGCCGAACTGGCGCTCACGAGTCCGCTGGCGTCGGCGTTGAACGGGTTGGAGATGTCAACGAGGATTTTGCCGGCCAGCGCGTCGCCGAAGTTCGCGACCGCGTCAACCACCCCGGTGTACTGGACGGCCACAATGACGATGTCGCCCGCCGGCCTTGCGCCGAAAGTGCCGACGGTGGCTCCGTTGCCGATCTGGTCGGCGAGCGCCTGGGCCTTGGCGGTATTGCGGCCCAAAATCTCGACGGTGTGGCCGTGCTTGCCTGCCCGGGTGCCGATGGCGGTGGCCATGTTGCCCGATCCGATGATGCTGATGGTGCTCATGATAATGCTCCTCCGTGGTGTCTGGGCGGGCACCAAGGTCAGGCACCTCTCGCTGTGCCTTACACAACCGGAGAGGTCCTGCTTTCTATTCCAGGGATGTGCCTCAAGTGGGCACAAGATTCTTCCAGGCCCGCCGCCAGGACGCATCAGCGGTTCCTGCGCCGCGCAGAAACTTCCTGGGCTGCGCAGAAACGGAGTCCGTCCCCAGCATCGTCGGTGAACTGTCGGCGTGAGCCAGTGCGGCGCCGCGGCGGAATGAGCCCTCTTCACGGCCTAGAAGCGGATCGCGTCGATCACCTTGACGCGGATTGCCACGAGTGCCGGAATGGCCCCGGCGAGCGCACCCACCAGAACGGCGCTGCCCAGGCCCAGCAGCGCTGCCTCCACCGGAAAAGCCGGGTAGATGTCCAGCCCGGGAGCCACCTTCGATTCCACAAACGGGTTCTTCACCACCGCGACGGCCAGCATCACACCGACAGCACCCGCCACCGTGGTGCCCACGACTGACTCCATCATGACGCCGGTAAAGATCCGCCCCGAGGTCGCACCGAAACTGCGGCGAATGCCGATCTCCCGCACCCTGTAGCGCACCGTCACCATGGAAATGTTCAGCAGCCCCACCGCACCCAGCAGCAGGATCAGCGCGGCAATGCCCGACACCATGAGCTGCACCGTGGCGAAGGGATCGCCATACGCCGCATAGTCGCTGCGATACACATTCACATACGCCCCGGGAAGCTGTTGGGCCAGGTCGGCAGTCAACACCGAAACCAGTTGTTCGGCCATGCCGGCTGGGGCCCAAATGCGCAGTTCCTGCCCCGGTCCACCGCCCCACGGGTCTTCGCTCACGCCGACAAGCTGCGCTGCTTCCGTCAGCATGAACGCCTGCGGCATCACCTCCGGATAGGGGTCGGGCACGACGCCAATGATCACCGCCGTTGCATCCGTGGCACCCAGGATGGTGAGCTGCGGGTCGGTGGTGAGGTCGGGCCGTCCGGCGGCTGAATAAAAAGCTTCGTTGACGACGACGGCGGGAGCCAACCTGTCGGCGTCGTCCGCGGCGAACCACCCGCCCTGGGCAACGTCAACACGGTGAATGGCCCCGTACGGCGGGTCGACCACCGTCAGTTCCACGTTCTGCACCCCGCCCGGAAACTGAAAGCGGCCTTGGGCGCGCAGGACCCGGGAGGCATGTGTGAACCCGTAGCGATCGACCGCGGCGTCCAGAACCCGGTTGGTTTTCTGGGCGTCAGGAGCCTGGGAGCTGCCGGGGTCGGACTGGACGGAGACGGTCAGGGTTGCCTCCCTGCCGCCGTTGCGTTCGGAGTCCAGCCGGATGCCCTCCCTGGCCAAGTTGCCCACTCCCACCACCGTGGTCAGCACGGCCACCGAGAGGG
Source organism: Specibacter sp. AOP5-B1-6 (assembly GCF_052376555.1). Taxonomy (NCBI): domain Bacteria; kingdom Bacillati; phylum Actinomycetota; class Actinomycetes; order Micrococcales; family Micrococcaceae; genus Specibacter; species Specibacter sp. AOP5-B1-6. Next base: position 7,299 of record NZ_JBQSVT010000056.1, on the reverse strand, counting down.
CCACACCCAGCAGGGCCAACAGCACCCGGGTCTTGTGGATGCGCAGTTCCGACCAGGCCTCAACCATGGCGGAAATGAACGCCGTCATGCGTCAACCCCGGCAAGGTCGGCCAGACCGGCGAGGAACGGTGCTGCGGGGCTGCCGTCCGTGGCAGTGAGCACGCCCGCGTCAAGCCGGTAACGGGTGCGGGCGCGTGCGGCAACATTGAGGTCGTGGGTGATGGTCACCAGGGCTGCCCCGGATTCTGTGGCGATGGTGTCCAGCAGGTCCATGACCGCCTGGCCGGTTTCCACGTCGAGGGCGCCGGTCGGTTCATCCGCAAGGATCAGCCGCGGCCGGCGGACCAGTGCGCGGGCGATGGCTACGCGCTGCTGCTCTCCGCCGGACAGCATGTGCGGCTGGGTGCCGGCCCGTGCGGATAGGCCAACCCGGTCCAGCATTTCCATGCCCAGCTGGTTGCGGCGCCAGAATTCCTTCCGGCCCGCATACATCAGCGGTGTCACCACATTCTCCAGGGCCGTCCTGCCCGGCAGCAGGTTGAACTGCTGGAACACAAAGCCAATGCTGGAGCCGCGGAGCCTGGCCCGGGCGTTGTTGCGCAGCTTTTCCACCGGGGTCCCCTCAAAGCGCAGTTGCCCGCTGCTGGGGACATCGAGCAGGCCAAGGATGTTCAGCAGCGTTGACTTGCCGCAACCGGAGCGGCCAACGATCGCGGTATGGTCACCCACCCGAATTTGCAGGTCGATGCCGCGCAGGATGTGCAGTTTCTCGTCGTCGGGCAGCACCACCGTTCTGGTGACATTGCGGAGGTCCACCAGCGGCGGGTTCGGATCGACACTGGCGTCGCCGGGCGGGGTGGCACCGCCGGACTGGGCGGCACCGCCGGGCGTCAAATCGTCGTCGCCGGCGTCGAAGATGCTTGTCACCCTCAACCGCCCATCTGGCCGAAGCCGGCCATCTGGCCCTCAGGCAGCAAGGCGTCAGTGCCCGGAACAAACTCAAGCACCTGCTCACCCTCGGCCAGGCCGGAAGCGATTTCCACCTGCTCGCCGTCGTTCAGGCCCAGTACAACCTCGCGTTCCTCGGGCGCTCCGCTGCCGTCCGCCGTCGGAATCCAGACGACGCCGTTTTGGACACTGCCCTTGACTGCTGTCAACGGGAGTGTCAGCACATCCGCGGCTTCTCCTGCCGTCAGCGTGATGGTCGCCCCCAGCCCCGGGAAAACGGCCACATCGGCCGGGACGGCGCAGCTGACCTGGCCGCTGCCGGTTTCGGCCGTCGCTCCGGGGACTGCTTCGAGCCCCATGCCGGGTTCTGTCTGGGCGCCGGCAGCCGGGTCCGCCGCCGCATTGCTGTTGCTGTTGCTGTTGCTGTTGCTGTTGCTGAGTTGCACATTTTGGCAGTCAAAGGGTGCGGGCCCGTTGGTGATGGTGCCGGTGGCGGTCGTCGGCTTCCCCATGAGCCGGAATTGCTGTGCCGTGGTCAGTGAGCCCGTGATGGAGAACGTCCCTGGCGCGACGGTTCCCGCGTTGTCCCCAACGCTTGTTTCCTGGTTCAGCAGCACTGTCAGGGTTTCCAACGTCCCTGCAGCGGGGGCCACCACGTCCGAGTAGGTGTACACCGGGCCGGGCGCAGGCGCCGTGGTGCCGGGCCCGTCCGCGGCGCCCTCGTCGCCGGGGTCTGTTCCCTCGGGGTCTGCAGGGGAAGCGTCCACCGGGTCGGCGCCGGGCTCGGGGACAACCTCGCTGCGGATCTGGAAAATCTTATCCCCGGCGGCAAGCTGCGCCCCCTTCTCCACAAAGAAGTAGACCACTTTGCCGGCTGCGGTGGTCCTCACCGGGACAGCGGCGTCGCTTTGCACAGCTCCCGAAAGTTCCACGGTGTTTGTCACGGTGGCGCGGCCGGCCGCAATGACTGGGGCCTCGATGCGCGCCTGCGGGAGCAACTGCCCGCCTTCATCCTGCAATCCGTCAACGAAGGCGATCTTGACCAGTGCCACAGCTATGACACTGAAAATCAGCACCCAGACAATTGGAAAAACTACACGGCGCAGCACACGCATTCTTGTTTCCTTCCGGAATCTCCCCACAGATCCCCGGACGGAGAAGTGTTCTGAATACTGTATCCGATGGGGCCGCCTGCCTGGGACGGGCGTCACACCATCAGCGCAACAGTTCCCGCAATTCCCCCGGTTTTGCGACGGGGCGTGCGCACACCATGCTGCGGCAGACGTATGCCAGCGGCGCAGCCTGTGCGGAGCGCCCTTCCATCAGCGGCACGGGCGCAGCTCCGGCGCCGTCCCACACAGCGATGGCCATGCCGGGCGACCCGGAATGCCACGCCACGCGCAGCAGTTCCTCGCGTTCGGGACCGTCGGTGCCCACAACGGCGGTTTCGAGCGGTCCGGCCGCCAGCGCCTCAACGACAGCCAACAGTCCCCCGGCCGACCGCGGCGCCCGCCGGGCAAGCTCCGGAGCTCCGGCAAGCAGGCTTTCGGCCATTTCCCGGTGCCGGTGGGAGCCTGTGTACGCCGCCCACGAGGTGAAGGCCCCGGCCATCAAGGCCACGCCGCTGGCTGTCGCGTTGTCGAACGGATCAGCAAAACGGGAGCCCTGCAACGGACCGCCGGAACCGTCGTGCGCACCATGGTTGAAAACCACTCCATCAGCAATGAAGTCCCGCTCCAGCGCCTGGACCAGCTGCCCGGCAAACTCAAACCAGCGCTGCTCCCCCGTGGCCGCATAGAGCGTCAGGTAGCCGTTGGCGCAGGCGGCATAGTCCTCCAGCAGCCCCTTGATGCCGCGCGCCCGCCCGTCGTGGGACACCCGAAACAGCTGCCCGTCCCAGTGCACCCGCTGCAGATACTCGCCAAGTTCGACGGCGGCTGCCAAGCAGGCGGGCACCTCGAGGACCATAGCCGCTTCAGCCAGCGCAGCCATGAGCATGCCATTCCAGGACGCCACCACCTTATCGTCCCGTGCCGGCATCACCCGGGCTGCGCGCATCGACAGCATGGCCGGCTTGATCCGCTCCCACTGGCTGCGTTCACGCGCAGACAGCGGCCGGCCAGGATGCAGCGGATGCGACCCGGATGATTCGGCGCCCTCGCCGCGGGCGACGCCCATGGCCACAGCGATTTCGTCCGCCAATTCCTGCGCTTCCGGTTCCAGCGCGTCCGGTTCCAGCGTCTCCTGCTGCCGGCTTGCGCCCGGCCCGCCAACATCAGCCTGTTCACCGGCCATGGTGGCCGACGCGGCGGCCAGCAGCTCAGCCATGCTCCACTTGTAGCTGGCGCCCTCGTAGTGGACGCCGTCAAGGACCGTGTCGGCGTCAAGGGACGAGGCGAAGGCCCCTCCGGGCAGCCGCATTTCATCCATGAGCCAGGAAATTGTGGCCAGGGCCGCATGCCGGGCGTCGGCAGCGTCCAGCGGAAGCACGCCGCCGTGGGGCTGCGCGGGTCCCAAGTGAGTGTGTCCCGGCGGCCCGACGTCGGGCCGCCCGCTCAGCGGATTCCCGCCGTCGGGATGCCTGCCCAGCGGATCCCCGCCGGCCAGCTTGATCCAATGCACCAGCGCCTGCAGCAGTCCGGCATTGTCATAAAGCATTTTTTCGTAGTGCGGCTCCGACCAGTCGGCCGTGACGCTGTAGCGGGCAAAACCGCCGCCCAATTGGTCGATAACCGCTGAATGCACCATGGCTCCCAAGGCCCGGCCGGCCAGGTCCCGGGCCACCGAACCGGAGTGCGCAGCATGCCTGTCAGCGGGCGCATCGGAAGCAGCGGCCGAGGCGGCGTGCCGCACCAGGAACTCGAGGCCCGGTGTGGGCGGGAATTTGGGTGCCGCACCAAATCCGCCGTGCACGAGGTCCTCGGCACGGGCCATGGCAGCCACGGCCATTTCCGTCGCGGTGGACCACTCCGGCACTGGCGCCACGGCAGGTTCGACGGCGGCGGGCACCTCAGCCGCCCGGGGAACCCCAGGGTCGCGGGCCGCCGGGGCTTTCCCCACCGAAGCCGCCCGGGTGGGGGTCTGATCCACGGTGCCGCTGTGCACCTTCCACAGCGGTTGCGCCAGGGTCTCGGCCAGGGACTCAGCCGTCGTCTCAACCTGGTCGCGGCGTTCCGTCCACGCTTCATGGACGGCGGCAAGCACCTGGGTGAAGGAGGGGCGTCCCGACCCGGGCACGGGAGGAAAATACGTGCCGGCATAAAACGCCTTGCCTCCTGGGGTCAGGAAGACGCTCATGGGCCACCCGCCCTCTCCGCTGAGCGCCTGGGTCGCCGCCATGTAGGCGTCGTCCACGTCGGGTCGCTCCTCGCGGTCAACCTTGATGGAGACGAAGTGTTCGTTGAGATAAGCCGCAACGGCGGGGTCTTCAAAGGACTCCCCTGCCATGACATGGCACCAGTGGCAGGCGGCATATCCCACGGACAGAAAAATGGGTGCGTCACGGGCTGCCGATTCGGCAAAGGCGGCAGCGTCAAACGGCTGCCAGTTCACCGGGTTTTGCGCGTGCTGGCGAAGGTAAGCGCTAGGTTCACCTGCCAGCCGGTTCATCGAAGAACGCTACTTTTTGTCCGGATCGGAGGCAGCAGCGGGTCCTTCTTGCGGATCTTCACCCGCACCTTGCTCGGGGGTCCGGGCCGGAACTGAAGTCCCGCCGTCGTCCTTCCTGATGGGAATGCCCATATGCTCGGTCGCCGGGCCGTGGGAACCGCCCATGCGGCCTTCCTCAACCTGGTCCCGGTAGCGGACGCGGCGAATGCGTTTGGTCATGTCGCGGATGAGGAAAAACATGATCACCACAATGGCGAAGGTGATGATGAAGCCCAGGAAGCCGGGGGTGATTTGGTCCTCGGTCAGCCCTGGGCGCAGGCCCGGCTGGGTGGGGATGGCAGGGTCGGTGGCGGCAAGCAAAATCAGTGAGTGCACAATTCGTCTTTCGTTTCATCCCCGGCAGGCTCGGTGCCTGCGGGAAAACGTCCACTGTCTATCGTAGGCCAGCAAACAGGTCGTTCTCGGGCTCGGTGGTGGGAACGCGTGATTCAATCAACGAATAGTCTTCCCAGGGCCACACTTTTCGCTGCATTTGCGGGCTCACGGCGAAGAAGAACCCGTCGGGGTCCACCTGCGTCGCATGGGCGCGCAGGGCGTCGTCGCGGGTTTCAAAGTAGTCGCCGCAGTCAATCTGGGTGGTGGTCGGGTGCGGGCTGACCGGCGGAGTGTGGCCTTCGGTGTCGGCCTCCAGCCAGGCTGCCAGGCGCTCGGCGTAGGGCGAGGCCAGGCCGGCCTCCTGCAGTGCGTAGTGAAGGGCACGGAAACGCTGCGGGTTGAACGCCAGGTCGTAGTACAGTTTTGCCGGCTCCCACGCGTCCCCGGTGCCGGGGTAAAGCTCGGGGTTCCCGGCGGCCCTGAACGCTTCCACGGCTACCTTGTGCGCCATGATGTGATCCGGGTGCGGGTACCCGCCGTTCTCGTCATAGGAAACAATCACATGCGGCTTAAAGCGGCGCACCAGCCGGACCAGCGGTGCTGCGGCAATCTCCAGCGGTTTCAAGGCAAAGCAGTTCGCGGGCAGGGCCGGCAGCGGGTCGCCTTCCGGCAGGCCGGAGTCGGTGAATCCCAACCACTGGTGCTGGATGCCGATGATTTTGGCAGCCGCGGCCATTTCAAGCCTGCGTGCACCGCCCATGTCACGGGCCGAATGAGCGTCGCCAAGCAGGGAGGGGTTTTGAATGTCACCGCGCTCCCCGCCAGTGCATGTGGCAACCATCACCTCAACGCCCGACGCCGCATACGACGCCATCATGGCCGACCCCTTGCTTGCCTCATCATCCGGGTGGGCATGAACCGCCAAAAGACGCAGCGGCTGCGTTGCTGGACGCTCATTGTTGTTCACGGAGGCTACCTTCGTTTCTTGTGGAACTGCGGGTCGGGGAAAGGCGGGGCAAAATCGTGGTGCCAAATGAACGCTAAACTTGCCTTAGTCCAACGCCTCGTCAATTGAGGCGGCCAGACCGCGGCAACCCGCGGAACAGACACAAGTGGATGCAGTGACAACTTCTGATTCTCCAGCAGCTACCAGCCTAACCAATCGATACGGCACACCCAAGCGGCGGGTGCCCAAAAAGTCCCAAAAGATTCTCTTGCTCATCGCAGCGGTGCTGGCGGTGTCGTGGGTTCTTTGGGTGACCATTGGCGGCAACACGGGAGTCTCGCAAAAGATCATCAGCTACAACGTGGTTGACGACACCATGACAACTGTGGACCTGGCAGTGACCAAGGACCCGGAAGACACGGCCGAATGCGCGCTCAAGGCCATGAACGACGCCTATGCGGTGGTGGGCTGGAACGTCATCACCATCGGTCCCAACAGCAAGGATGCCGGGTCTGAAAACGGCCGCACAACCACTGTCCGCGGCGAGCTTCGAACGGATTCACCTGCCGTCACCGGAGTGGTTGAATACTGCTGGATCGTGAAGTAGCTGTAACACTCACCACCCCCATTCTTGGGTTTATCCGTCTTATTGACTAAAGTGGTCTCTATTACCATCTGCCCCGCTTGGTCAAGCCTTGGATTTTCAGCGCGTGGACTGTGCACTTTGCTTTTGCGCACACGCCTGAGTTTTCAGTGCACCACCTGCAGCGGGGCCTTTGCTTTTGTACATTCAAGGAGAACTACGTGCCTACCACCAACAGTGCGCCCTCAGCATGGCTGACCCAGGAAGCCTTTGACCGCCTGCAAGCTGAACTCACACAGCTTTCCGGCCCCGGCCGTGCTGAGATTGTCAGCAAGATTGAACAGGCTCGCCAGGAAGGCGACTTGAAGGAAAACGGCGGCTACCATGCTGCCAAGGATGAGCAGGGCAAGATCGAAGCCCGCATCCGCCAGCTCAGCGAGATGCTGCGCAGCGCCCGCGTTGGCGAGGCACCGGCCGACGACGGCGTCGTCGAGCAGGGCATGGTGGTTGTCGCCACGATCGCCGGCGATGAGACGACTTTCCTGCTGGGCAGCCGCGAGGTTGGCGCTGGCGACCTGGAAGTTTACAGCGAGCGTTCAGCGCTGGGTGCAGCCATCATGGGCAAGAAGGTCGGCGACAAGCTGGACTACGTTGCACCCAACGGGCGCACCATCGACGTCGTCATTGTCTCGGCGAAGCCGTACCAGAACCTCTAAAGGTTTCCACAGCGCACCACCTGGGTCTCCCGGGCTCGACCACCACGGTCGCGCCCGGGAGACCCTCGTTGTTTAAGGCGCATCTTTAAGGTGCCGGCCGACTGTTGGGGGCTCTCCCTAAA
>NZ_JBQSVT010000055.1:0-21530 GCF_052376555.1 Specibacter sp. AOP5-B1-6 | reverse complement strand
CAGCGGGTCGTCTGGGGCTCCAATATAAAGACCACTACCGGATCACCAGAAACGTCAGAAAGAACGATCTCGTCGGTGAAGTAAACCGCCAGGTCTACCGGATCAAGCCTTTCCTCGAAGCACTCAACGAAGAGGAACTCTTGATTGACTATGGCCGGCGCCGCAAGGAACTCCTCAACCCGGAACCACTGACGAAAACACTCACCAAGTATTGGCAGGACTCTGTCGGAACCAGCGCCGACTTTCCCGCACTAACTTGCAGGTTCTGGTCCATGTACACAGGCGGAGATATACGGTTCGTTCCTGCCCTCTACAGCCGACTAACCATGAGCCCCACAGAAGCCGAGATGTGGCAGACCGACCAGGACTACCGCCGAACTGTCCAGTACCACTTCAATATCCTGGCCAAGGAGATGCTCCAAGCCCGCGGCATAGGAGAACCAGTCATCTGGCGCCCGCAAGTCGCCAGCGGCGATCATTCAGAATGACCCGCAGCCAATACTTGACTGCAGGCGCGTTTATCTTGAACTATCCGCAATTATCAAGAACTCGAGATAAAGATGGAGACGCTGCTGATCCCATGTGATCATCGTCGAACACCGTCCCGTAAGGGGAACCCTGAGCGGAACAATTTGGACCTGCCCGGGTGAGGGTCCTGGCCAGAAAGCGTTGTATCTGTGTAGTGAGCTATATGCTTTCACGATGGGGAAGAAAAGTAGCTCGCTGTCAGTGTTGGTGGCCGTAGTTTTGGCTTGTGTTTTGTCTGGGTGCACGAACGGAGATGCGTCATCTGCTCCGACGCCAGTCGAGACGAAAACGCAGCCAAGCGGTGATTCCATCAGGATCTTCGGGGACCAGAAGGCAATGGTAGAGAGGTCACCGACGTCGTCAATGGTGATGAAGCAATTTAGCGGGACCGGACCTTCAACCGTTCAAGTTGGGCCTTTCCCGGAAGGATACAAGCAGGTGGGCGCTACGGTGGCCTGTGTGGGTACCGGTGGCTGGGAAGTTAGTTTGAATCAAGATGGATCGGGCTGGGGCAAGTGCTCGTTGGACGTCGGGAGCAGCGTGGCATACCCAGTGGATGATCCTGCGAAGGACCAGGCAGTTGAGGTCAAAGTCGATGCTGGAACTCAAATTTGGGTGACCGTTTTCGCCACCAAATAAGCGATATCCACATGACAAACACTCATCACCTCACGCATCGGATGGGGAACCCGCTGCGGGACTCTATTTCGTGGGTGGAAGTCCTACTCGAAAGATGCAAATATCAGTGATCCTGTTGGTTACGATCGACTCGTCGATGTTCCCGGATTTGCGGGCCTGTCGCGATTTCGCGGAAGGGGACGTGAGCAGGCTAGCCTCATAGATAGGACGTACCGGACGGCGTCAGCATATTTCCTGTCGTTGTTTCTACTATTGGGGGATTCTATCCATGGACATCGCGTCTATTTTGATCATCGCGGGGATCTGCATACTTTGTCTTTTGCCGGTGTTATTTCGGTCATTCCGAAGCTTTGACAAGAGTGCCAATGACATTGAAGCCCAAAATCCTGATGTAGCGAAGGCCATCCGAGATGCTCGGCGCGATATTGATCGTGGCAAAGGCCGCTACGGCCCCTAGGCGCAACTTTGGACCCTTCTCCCTGTTGCGTGCTCAGTTAAGCGTGCCGCCTTCAGGTCGCCATACCTGGCCGCAAAAGGAACCCTGAGTGGACAATTCGGAGCCGATGGCACCAGTCCGTCGTTATATGGATTCGTTTTGGCCCGAATCGGCCAGCGTCACTCCCGCCACCGACCAGTTTTCACGGGGCACTTCGTGGAGGACAACGCGAATAGTATCTGGCCGAATTTCCATGACTTCAGCGTAAGTCGCCGTCAGGGCAGCCAACAGCTCACGCTTCTTGTCGGTAGATGCTGGGGAGGCGTTTAGGACTTGAATAAGGGGCATTCGAAAATTGTGTCATAGGTCGACATCCCCTTGGCCACGATAGTGCGAAGACGGATGTTGGTCCCCATGACGGGACGCTTTGCGGGGGCAAAGGTTCCGGCAGAATTCTATGTGAGAGGAACTGCTGGGTCTTAGTCTCCGCGGAGTATAGGTGCGGTTGCGTGCAAGACTTTAAGTTGCACGGCACGCAAGAGGCCAAGGGTTGTTACGTCGTCCCAGCCAGTAACACCGTGCCATTCAAGTCCGGCACCAACAACGCCACTGGCGAACATGATTTCGGTAGCCAGTAATGCGCGATGCCAGTCGGCAATGGTCAGGGGGCTTCCCGACCGGATGTCGGCCGCGATTCGATGGCCGTCCCTGTACAAGTCGGAAGTCCCGCTAAAGCCAATTGCAATGGCCATGGCCTCTGTCCCTTTGGCCGGTCCGCCCCATTGTGCGAGGCCCTGGAACAGGATACTGCGCTCGTCTTCGCTCAAACCGATGGCTACTTTTTGCTTGGTGTCCATGTTCCTCATCGTCTCACAGCCCAGGGCGCCTAGGGCATGCGTTTCTGGGCCAGAAATACTCCGCGCGGCACTGATATGGTGTTGCGACGACGCTCCGACCAGAAGTAGCGTTTGCGTGGACCTAGCCCGTCCCACAGCCGAACGCTCTGCGGGAAACCCTCATCGGAAAGTGCTTTATCCGTGCCGCAAGGCGGCTCGGCTCGCATGGTCAATTGCCGAAAAGCCCAATGAACAGCAGAACCAGAAAACGACTGCAGCCAATAGCAGAACAAGCAATGATGCGATACCCCGGGACAGGCGGCGAGGCGTGACAAACATCGATCGGATAGCCGCTGCGGCTGAGAGCCCCGGGAGAAGTAACGCTCCGGCAAGCGTCAGCTGGCGCTGAAAAAGTACTGCGCTGAAGTTCCTTGTCTCGTAGTCGTCAGGGTCAACACCGAAAAACCAGACACCCAATGCCACGACTGTGGATACCAAAGACAAGCCCAACAATGCCCAAGCCAAGGCAAGCCATCTATGGCCGCTCCATCGTTTCTCCATGCCTGCAATCCAACCATGAATCCTGAAATCAATGCGGCTGGGTCTGCCCGGGCATCTATGACTGTTCGTTTGGGCGCCGTCATTCGCGGTCCTATTGGCGGAACTAGAACAAGCACCTTCTTGTACCTGGAACTCTCGCAACGCCCGAAAGGGGTATCCCGTATTGACGCCGCCAACCCGTCCCGCAAGCCGGTCCCTTACCGGAGCGTGTGCAGGCGACTTCTGAAATTTTCAAAACTGCAGGGTTCTTCAGGAGCCACATTCCCGTATAGGGTGCCCGCGAAAAAGCCCGGTGAACGGACCCTATACGGGACAGGATTTTTGTCCTTCTGAGGCAACTTTTCTGACTCGGACAATCGCTGGGTTTGTGCTCATCAATACCTGATTGGTCCAAAGTGTTTGGTCGCCGTACGCAGAGCGGAGTGCCGTCGTCTTCATCGACGGCCAACAGCCTGTAGGAAAGTGACACGAAACTGAAAATTTGAGTGATCTTAGCCTGCACATCGTCGCAGATCAGAGCGATTCGCTGGTGACAGCTAGCTTGGGATCCTACATGCACTTTGCACGTTCTCGTTTTGGATGTCACTTTTGTCAGTTTCGTGTCACCGGCTGCATGCTGATGACTTTGCGTTGGGGCTGCATGCAACGTCGGTGGCTGGCAGGGGCCGTACGTTCAGGCGGGTATCGCCCAATGAGTGTTTTCGGAGTTGGCTCTCTTGAGAGGTGCCGGTCCACGATGGCGTCCAGTCCGGCGCCTGGCTGAAGCCCAACACTGACTGTGACCGAGGGCTGGCTGCGCTCCAACACCGGCCGGACAGAGGCAGGGCCCCATGGATCCTCCGCCCAACTCCTGGTCCAACGCCCAGCCACTGAGGGGCCACAGCGGACTGTGGGGCACATGGCCGGAACACGCGGGGCAAACCAGGGGTGCCGCGGACACCGACAGCTGTGTCTGGACTGCCGCCGGGTGCGGCTGCACGTCTGCCGCGGAGCCTGTTGCGGCACCACCAACCACTGGTGAGTCTCGTCAGCGAAAAACGCAGGTTCTGTGCCCGGAAAACAACGGATTCGTCCCCAACTCGTCCTTTTCATCGACACAACCCCGTTGCATCCATATACTCAAGATAGTTTTAGCTGATCGAGTCAACGCAGCGTCCGGCTGGCCGGGCGCTGCGGTTGGTGTGTAAGCCGGGCAGGCTCGGCCGGTGATTAATGAAATGGGGATGCGTGGCCCGCCGGGCAAATGTTGGGGATATTGTAAGGAAGCTGACTGGCAGCTCCTCGCGAGGGGTGCTTATTGTTGGTTCCCGTGGTGCCGGAAAAACGTGGATGCTGGGACAAATCCGGTCCGCGCTGGGCCCGGAGGCTGTCACGATCAGGCTGTCTGCAAGCAAGGCACTGGCGGCGATTCCCTTTGGGGCGGTCAATGCACGAGTAGGCGTGAATCTCGTCCGCAGCAACGACCATTATGAGGTGCTCAACGGTCTGCTGGATCAAATCCACACGGCGGCAGCGAGTTCGAGCGGCGTATTCCTGATGGTGGACAACGCTGAGTATCTGGACAGTCAAAGCGCGTCCATCATTATGCAAGTGGTCATGTCCTCAGAAGCGAAATTGATCTTGGTGGACCAGCCCGGCAGCCACAACACCTACTTGCGGGAACTGTGGCGGGACGGGCACCTGACTCGTTTCGAATTGGCGCCGCTGCAAGCCGAAGACATACAAAATTTCCTTGAGGAGATTCTGGGTGGAAAGGTGGCAGTTCCTGCCGCCAACTATCTGGCCAGCCGCTCTGCAGGGAACCCGCTGGTGCTCCATGGGCTGGTGGCGGGTGCTCAGGAGGAGGGGTCCCTTCGCAAAGTCAACAACGTGTGGATGCTCGATCATCCGGCTGGCCGGTTGGGAACAGAGTCTTGGGAGTTCCTGCAGATGGACCTGGATCACCAGACAGATGAGACCCGGCGAATTGTTGAAATTCTTGCGCTGGCCGGCTCGCTTCCGTTGGACGTCATGCTGGACTTGACGAGTCCGGAGATAGTTGACCAGATTCAGCAGCGCGAGCTGGTGGAGATCGTTCCCGGCCCGGCGTTGACCATGCGCCTCGCCCGCCAAGCCATGACGGCCGCCATCCGTGCGATGGTTCCGGTCGGGCGCAGCAGACGGTTCCTTGCTGAAGTGACGAAGTTCCTGCCCACTGTGGACCACTCCGACCCTGAAACAATCATCAATTTCACCCGGTGGGCACTGGACTGCGGACTGCCCGTCAATGAAGACCGCATTCTTGAAGCGACAGTATGGGCAAATCAGCTCATGCGTCCGCGTGAGGCCTTGCAATTTAGTGGCAGGGGTGTCGGCACCGTCCACGCGGCGGCCTTGCTGGCCGAGCGTTCGATTGCCCAACTGAACTTAAACGCTGCGGACGAGGCACGAAGCCTTGCCATGCGTGCGCTCGACGTGGCGGCGTCCCCGCAGGTTGCCGCCGGCGCGCTGCGTGCGGTGCAACTGAGTCACTCCTCCGAACCGGATTACCGGGCCCGCTTCGAAGAGGCGGCTTCCGTGTATGAGAGCCGGTTTGGCCCGGTTGTCCTCAACGAATCCGCCACGAGGGCCGACGTCGACGTGTTGATTGTGCACGCCATCAATGACGTTTCCCTGGGCAACGTGGAGAGCGCCGTCGAGGGCATCAAGGCACTCTTGGACCATCCACTGACCGGCAATGTTGCCGACCAGGTCCTCCTAAAGTCGCTGCACGTTGAGGTGCTCAGCGCCACCGGGCAGATGCGCTCGGCGGTTGCACTGGCCATGGAAGTCATTGGAGAGCTGGAAAGTCCCGCTGGTTTCCCGCGTCCGGACATTGCAATCCTGGCTTACACCCGCTCCGTTGCTGCATTTATTTATGACGGCGCTTGGGAGTATGTGCGCGCGGCCCTGGAACCGGCAACATTCGTCAATCCTGACCTGATGCTGTATTCCGGGGGGTTGCGGGACTTGGGTGCTGCCATGATGCAGGTCCGGCGAGGTCATATTGAGGAAGCCTTGTCAGTTTTGGAGTCTGCGGTGGGTGCGCTCCATGACTACGATCCGTGGTCGGTTCTGCCCACTGCTCTTGGCCTGCAGGCTTACTGCCTCGTCATGCGCGGGGACCTGCCGGGGTCGCAGGACAGCCTGTCACAGCTGTCATCGGTGAACCGCCGCAGCGGCAAGTTCTACGAATTGGAGGGTGCAGCCTACGCCGCTGCCGCCCAGTTCATGACCGGCCAATCGGAATTGGGTTTGGCCCGGCTGCGAAGCTTGCGGCGGGAGTGCGAGGGACACGGCTACCTCGGCATCGAGCTGGCTGTCCTGTCCTTGATGGTTCGCGTGGGCGACGCAGCCGCGATTGTCAGGTTGGCGGAGGTCGCGGAACTGTTGGAATCCAGCAGCCGGGAGTTCTTTGTCGAGTGGTCCAAGGCCATGCGGTCCCAGGATGCCGCAAGCCTTGACCATGCCAGCGCCACTGCCATGGATTACGGCTTTGAGCTTGTTGCCGTGGAGCTTGCCGCGCATGCATTGAAGAAGTTCAGTGACCACGGAAAAGTGCATAAGAGCCGCAAATCAGCAAGCAAGGTTGTGGCCATGCGCGAGCAAATGCCCGGGCTTGTGTCACCGGTATTCCAGGCCATTGACCAGCCCAAGATGACACGGCGTGAGCACCAAATTGCCCTGCTTGTGGCCCAAGGGGAATCCAACAGTTCCATCGCGGGTCGGCTGAATGTTTCACTGCGCACCATTGAGGGCCACCTTTACCGGACGTTCATCAAGCTGGACATCCAATCCCGGGATCAATTGGCCGCCATGATGGCCAGGGAAGCTCCAAAAGAGGAACCGGGCGCCTACTACCCGTAACCGGGGAAGCGCAAACCGCGCGATCGAAGAATCCCCACGGGGCGGCACGGAACGCACCATCTGGCTGTGGCCACGCCACGGGCGCCAAGGACAACCCGGGCAACCTGTCCAGAATCCGGCAAGCGGCCTAGACTGAAAGGAAGGGCGGCGCCCATGCCAGTCAACCGGCTGAGCGGTCTTGGTGCCCTAGAAAGCAGGGCGGCACAATGTCCAACGAAGAAGAAGTAAACCGCGGCCGTTACATTCAAGGCCAGTACGGCAAATCGGGCTCAGAAAAGGGCCACGAGACCGGAGACTCAGAGGGCCGCTACGTTGAAGGCGACTATGGGGTTGCGGGCACCGAAGATGCCGTCGAGAATGCCGACACCGGCAGGTTCGTTGAGGCCGACTACGGCACAGCCGGTGACGTGGCAGGCCGCGCCGCAGAGGGCCCCAGGGGCCGCTACGTGCAAAGCGAAGCGGGCGAAGAACGAAAGACAGCTAAAGAAGACGGTGAAGACTAGCTGCGCCAGCGGGTTGTCATCATGAACCCGGCCAGGGCGATGGCAAAGCCAATGCCAATGTTCCAGTTGTTGATGTTGGGGATCGGGAACCTGCCGTCCGAGATGTAGTAGGTGATGATCCACACCAGGCCCAGCAGCATCAAGGTCACCATGACGGGAAGAAACCAGACGGCATTGGGCTGCTGTGTTTTGCTGGCAGGCGTTTCGGCCGGACCTTTGGTGGGGCGGCGACGCGATTTTGACTCTGGCACAGGAGCTCCTTGACATTGTGATCGTGCAAACGACGACTTCGTTGCGTGGACGGCCCGTTCATTATCCCTGATGTGGCTGGATGAATTGTTCCGGGGTGGTGATGAGCCGGTATTGTTGACGTAATTCTAGCTGTCTTTAGCGCAGCCGCGGATTGCATGACATTGCCGCTCAACTTCAGTCAGGAGACCCGCGTGGTTCAATCGCCAAGCCATGCCGAAACAGCTGTGGGCGTGGACGAGCTGCTCTCCGACAATGCGAAGGTGCACAACCAGCGCAGGCGTGCCGCTCAACGCCGCCGCAAACAACGTCCCAAACAGGGTTTCTTTCGGACCTTGATCCAGGTTCTGGGCGAATTGCTCATTACCTGTGGGGTCATCCTGCTGTTGTTCGTGGTGTGGGAACTGTGGTGGACAAACATCGAAGCCAACTCGGCGCAGCAGGCAGCGGTCTCACAATTCGCACAGGACTTTCAGGGTCCGGTGACTCCCCAGAACCCTGATGTTCCCACCGACTTTGGCCCGCCCGTTGTCATGGACGCTCCCGAAACGCCGAACACCGTATTCGGTGTTGCGTATGTCCCCCGTTTCGGGGCAACGTACAGCCGCCCATTGGTGGAGGGAGTGGCTCCGGCACAGCTGGACACCTTGGGACTGGGCCGCTACGACAGTTCAACAATGCCCGGCGGCATTGGCAACTTTGCCGTTGCCGGACACAGGCAAACGCACGGCGCTGTATTGGATGCCATCCACACCTTGGTTCCCGGTGACAAGATCTACATCCAGACCAAGGACGGGTACTACACCTACGTGTTCCGCAACAACCAGATCGTGCTGCCCAACGATGGCGATGTGCTGTTGCCCGTGCCCACCCAGGCGAATGTCACCCCCACGGAAAGTTTCCTGACGATGACCAGCTGCAATCCACGGTTTGGTTCCGAGGAACGCATCATTGCCTACTCGGTCCTTGAATCATGGCAGCCGGCCAGCGCCGGCCCCCCAGCGGCCATTGCCGACCAAGTTGCAGCGAACCAGAAAGGCTGACCATGTACGGCTGGATTTTTAGGCACCTGCCAGGGCCATTGTGGTTCCGCATCATCACCACCTTGTTGTTTCTTGCGGCGGCAGTGCTTGTGTTGATGCAGTTTGTGTTCCCGTGGCTCTCCCAGTTCAACCCACTGACTGATTCCACGATTGGCGGAGGAGCCTGAGATGTCGATACGCATTCTTGTCATAGACAACTACGACAGTTTTGTTTACACACTGGTTGGCTACCTGCAGCAGCTCGGCGCCGAGACCACTGTTGTGCGCAATGATGACGTCAACCTGGCCGAGGCCGTGGAGCTGGCCACGGCCCGTGACGGTGTATTGGTGTCGCCCGGTCCCGGGACGCCCGCAGAGGCCGGCGTGTGCATCGAATTGATCAAATGGTGCGGGAAGCATGCAAAGCCCATGCTTGGCGTCTGTCTCGGGCATCAGGCGCTGGCGGAGGCCTACGGCGGCGTTGTCACCCATTCTGAGCAGCTCATGCACGGCAAGACCAGCGAGGTGCTGCACCACGGCACCAGCGTGTTTGCGGGACTGCCAAGCCCCGTCACGGCCACCCGCTACCACTCACTGTCCGCCGTGCCTGCGAGCATCCCCGAGCTACTGGAAGTTACCGCTGTGACGGCCGACGGCGCCATCATGGGTTTGGCACACAAGAGCGCACCCTTGTGCGGGGTTCAGTTCCATCCGGAATCTGTGCTCACCGAGGGTGGATACGTCATGTTGGGCAACTGGCTTGAGTCCCTTGGACTGGTGGGTGCGGCCGACCTGGCTGCAACGTTGAGCCCGCTTATCAACAGCTGACAGGCCGTCCGCCGCACGCCCCGCGGTTGGTCGACAGTGTCACTGTTTGCCGGGCGGTCACTCTTTGCCGGGCGACGGCGACGTGGGCTTCTTTGTCGGAATGACCGGGGGCTTGTGGGTGGGTGTCGGCGTTGCGCTGGGTGTTGGTTTCACAGGCTCGGGAGGTGCCTTGGCCAAGGTCACCACAACGGTTGTGCGCTGCTCGACAGCCGTGCCGGCGGCAATGGACTGATTTGTCACCATGCCTGGCGTAACAACCGCATTTTCTGCTTCCTCAAAGGTCACGTCCAAGTGAGGTGAGACAGCCTTCAGGGCGGCCTTCACAGTTTCCTTGACCGCTTCGGGTTCCTGGGTCAAGTCAAACAAGGACGGCATCAAGACCTGGCCGGTGGAGATCTTCAGGGTAATTTTGGTGCCCACAGCCACGGTCTCGCCGGGTGCGGGGTCCGTTGTGACAACGGATCCCGCCGGGATAGATCCGTCATTGACCATGACATTGGAGTTGAATTTCACGTCCAGGCCGGCGAGGTCGGATCGCACCTCTGACTCGGTCTTGCCTGCCAACTCCTTGGGAATCGTCAGCTCGGACGGGCCCTTGGACACATACAGTTCGATCGCCGAGCCCGGATCGACAAACGCTCCCGCCTTTGGGAGCGTGCGGATCACCTCGCCGGCAGGCACAGACTCGGAAAATTCGTCGGTGCTGTGCGGGACCATGTTTAAGGTCGTGAGCTGCAGCTCGGCATTGTCCTTGTCGTCACCGGTCAGGGACGGGATGGAGATCTGTTGAACGGCCGCGGGCTTGGCATTCATCAGGTTGTAGCCGAGCACGGCACCACCGCCAAGCATAATGGCCACGAGCACAAACAAGGTCACCATCCAGGCCCTGCGCCGCTGCTTTTGGGCACGCGGAACATCGGCGGTTTCCTCGAGCGCACGGTCGTCAGTGGTCAAGGCTCCCCCAGCCATGACTTTCGCCATCGCGCGGGTGGAGGGGCCGCCGTCGTCCGGGGTGCCAAACTCTTCAGTGCCAACGCTTTCCGTGACAAGCACAGAAGTGTGGCTGGCCGGAACCGCAACAGGATCGGGCGCCGGCAGCGGAGTGCGGGAGACCCCCGGGCCGGGAGTGGGCATGACACCGGTGCTGGCGGCACGAAGAGCGCGGCGGAAGGACGACGCATCCTGGAAGCGGTGCTGCCTGTCCTTTTGCAGGGCGCGCAGCAAGAGCGCGTCAAGGGCCGGCGTCAGCTCCGGGTTGAAGGTGCTGGGTTCGGGCGGCAGTTCACGCACATGCTGATATGCCACCGAGACGGGTGAGTCGCCGGTGAAGGGCGGGCGTCCGGCCAGCATTTCGTACAACAGGCAGGCGGCGGAGTAGAGGTCGCTGCGGGCGTCCACGCTCTCGCCGCGGGCCTGCTCGGGCGAGAGATATTGCGCGGTGCCCATGACCGTCTGCGTCTGGGTCATGGTTGCGGCTGAATCAGACATGGTCCGGGCAATGCCAAAGTCCATGACCTTGACCTGGCCCAGGACACCGTGTTCGTCCTCGGTGACCATGACGTTGGCCGGCTTGATGTCGCGGTGCACAATGCCGGAGCGGTGGCTGTAATCGAGTGCCGAGAGTATTCCCGTGGTGTACTCGATGGCCTGCTCGACGCTGACGTCCTTGCTGCGAATCAAGTCCCGCAGCGTTTTCCCGTGGACGTATTCCATGACGATGTACGGCAGATGCGCACTGTCGCGGAGCTGGTCCTTCGTAACATGCTCGCCGGTGTCGTAGACGGCAACGATGGACGGATGGTTCAGCCCCGCCACAGCCTGGGCTTCGCGTCGGAATCGGGCCTGCAGGTGAGAATCGCGGGCCACGTCGGCACGCAGCAGCTTGATGGCCACGGAACGGCCAAGGCGGATGTCCTGGGCCTTGTAGACGTCGGCCATGCCGCCGCGGCCCAGGAGTTCCCCAATCTCGTACCTGTCGTTAAGGACGCGTGGAACACTCATGGGAACCTGTTTGTCCTTTCAATGGGCGGGAGTGTGGGGCGGGAATCTGCAACTACGGAGCCTTTGGGTTTTCCGGTTCGGCCGGATCGGCCGGTGCAGCGGGGGTCGGTGTCA
Organism: Specibacter sp. AOP5-B1-6; assembly: GCF_052376555.1. Lineage (NCBI taxonomy): Bacteria > Bacillati > Actinomycetota > Actinomycetes > Micrococcales > Micrococcaceae > Specibacter > Specibacter sp. AOP5-B1-6. The sequence continues at coordinate 9,928 of NZ_JBQSVT010000055.1, read as the reverse complement.
CCTCGGGAGCTGCAGACTTGCTCGGCTCGGGAGTGGGCTCGGGTTCAGGCCCGGTGGAGACGTAATAGGCCACGGTGGAGCCTGATTCAAGCTGTGTTCCTGCGGTGGGATCGGTGCGAATGACGTTGCCCTTGGCCACAGTGGAGGAGGGCTCTTCGACCCGGTAGGGGATGAACCCTGCCGCGACAAGTGCCTGGTCGTAGGCATTGCCCTCCTGACCGACGGAGGAGGGAACAGCGGTCTTCTCCGCGCCCTTGGAAACCGTGACATCGACACTGTCCCCAACATGAAGGCCGGCAACGGGAGAAACGTCCACGACGATCCCCTCGTCTACCGTTGAACTGAACTCGTCCACGCGGTTGGGGACCAAGCCCTTGGCGGTTATTTCCGCGGCCACAATTTCATATGTTTGCCCACGAAGGCCGTCGCGATTCAAGGTAATCTCAACCGGAGCTTCCGTCGTGGGCTCAGGGGTCTCGGTTGGCGTGGGGGCTTCAGACGTCGTCGTGGCCGGGGCGCTGATGCTGGGGGTGTTCGACTCAGTGGGCGAGGGGGTCCCGCCAAAGAGGCCCCAGCTTTGCATCAACAACGCACCCACGGCGAAGAGCAGCAGGATCAACAGGCCCACCAACGGCCAGGTCCAAGGGCTGCGGCCCTTCTTGGCAGGCGTTTCCGGGGTCGTCTGCTCATCCTCCGGTGCAATCTCGTGTTCGTCGTCCTCGGCCTGCCAGGCACGCTCGGCCCCGAGCATCTCGGACCGGGTTGGCTGCGCGGCGGCTGGCTGGACATCATCCATGACGGTGGGGAGGGCCGTGGTTGACGGTTCGGCGACATTGCCGACCACCGAGGTGGGGGCCGTTGAATTGACGTCGACAGGTGCCGTAATGGGGCCGGTGGTTGCTTCAAAGAGAAGCATGCCCGGGACAGCCGCGTGGGCGGCCTTGACATTGCCGACGCGAATGGCTTCGGCGGCTTCGGCCAACTTCAAGGCGTTTGCGGGCCGGTTGCCTGGTTCCTTGGCCAACATCGACATCAACAAGGCGCGCACAGGCGTCGGCAGCGTGTCGGGCAGCGGCGGCGGGGCATCGTTGACCTGTGCCAGGGCAATCGCAATTTGGGATTCCCCGGAGAACGGGCGGTGCCCTGTGATGCACTCATAACCTATGACGCCAAGGGAATATATATCGCTTGCCCCGGTGGCGATCTGTCCTGTTGCCTGTTCCGGAGCCAGGTACTGGGCTGTGCCCATGACCTGTCCTGTCTGGGTCAGCGGCACCTGGTCGGCAAGACGGGCAATGCCGAAGTCCGTGATCTTCACCTTGCCACCGGGCATGATGAGCAAATTTCCGGGCTTGACGTCGCGGTGGACGAGGCCCTGGGCGTGAGCCACGGCCAAGGCACGCGCGGTCTGGGCGATCATGGACAGCGTCCAGTCGGCGGAAAGCACATGCTCACGCTCAATCAAGGCCGAAAGCGGCTCCCCGGGGACCAACTCCATGACCAAATAAGCTGAGCCATCTTCTTCGCCGTAGTCAAACACGTTGGCAATGCCTTCATGGTTGAGCAAGGCCGTGTGCTTGGCCTCGGCCCGGAACCTCGCCCGGAAACCAGGATCGCCGGTGTATTCGTCCTTGAGAATCTTAATGGCAACAATCCGGCCCAAGACCAAATCCTGTGCCCGCCAAACCTCGCCCATGCCGCCGATGGCAATGCGTGATGTGAGTTCGAACCTGCCGCCTAAGGTGATACCAGAAATAGGCCTCACTTGTTCAACACCGCCTTGAAGAGTTTGCTTGCATTGGGACTTGTTAATTCTGCTCCGGTGGCAACATCCACATTTGGCATGACGATGCTGACCACCACCTCCGGGTCATTTGCCGGCGCAAAGCCGGTAAACACTGAGTTGTTCAATCCATCCCCCAGCTCGGCGGTTCCTGTCTTGCCTGCCACCTGGACACCAGGCACAGCTGCTGCCGAGGCGATGCCGTTGTCAACCACACTGACCATCCATTCGGTAATTTGAGCCGCGATTTCCGGCGTTGTTGACTGGCGCAGGACCTCCGGGGTGAGGCTGGATACCGTCTTGAGGTCCGGGGTGCGGACTGTCTTCACCAGATTGGGAGCCATTTGCTTTCCGCCATTGGCAATGGCGGCCGTCATCATGGCGATTTGCAGCGGCGATGCCAAAACATCGCGCTGTCCGATGGCACTTTGGGCCAAGGCCGGGGCATCCAATTCACCCTTGCTGCCGGGGAAACGGCTGTCGACCACTGAATCCGGGAACGTCAGGGACTTGTCATTGAAGCCGAATTTTTCTGCCTCGGCGGTGATGGCGTCCTGTCCCAGATCCAGCGCAATGCTGGCGAAGGGCGTGTTGCAGGAGTTCTCGAGGGCAAAGGCAAAGGACGCCTTGTCCTGTGTATAGCATTGGCCGTTGGCGTAGTTGGGCAGGGTGTAGTCGATGCCAGGGAAGGTCATCGCGGCCGGGTTCGGAAGGACGCTGTCCTTGGTGTATTTACCGGATTCCAGGGCGGCAGCCGTGTCAATGATCTTAAAGACAGACCCCGGCGAGTAGAGCTGTTTGTAGGCCGAAGAACCGAACAAGTTGATTCCGGGGATGCCGACCAGTTCAGCCATCGATGCGTCGAAGGCGGCCCTGTCGTGGGTGGCCATCAAGTTGGTGTCATAGGAAGGCTTGGAAACCATGGCAATGATTGCACCGGTCTTGGGGTTCATTACTACGATGGAGCCCCCGACATCATCCGGGATCATGTCGTAGGCCAGCTGTTGAATCTTTGAGTCGATGGTCAATTCCACCGACCTGCCCTGCGGCTGTGCGCCCGTGAAAGCCTGCGCAATGCGGTCGAACAAGGCGTCATCCGAGTTCCCGGTCAGCTCGTCGCGCATGACGGATTCGATGCCGTGCTGCCCGGAGAACTTGCTGAAGAAGCCTGTCAGGCCGGCGTAGAGCAGCGGATCGTTGTATTTACGCTGGAATTTACAGTCGGTGTTGGTGGAGACAGACTCGGCAATGGCCTGGCCATCAACAAGAATGGGGCCCCGGTCGCTGCAGAAACTCTTCACCAACTGCCGCTGGTTGTTGGGGTTGGCGTTGAGTGAATCCACGGCAAAGAACTGCACGTAGGAGATGGAGCCAAAGAGCAGCGCAAACAAAGCGATCGCCACTATCCAGGAATTGCGGATGGCCTGGTTCATGAAGCCGGCACCTCCTTTTGCTGCTTGTCGATGTGGGGTTTGGGGTCTGCGGGTGTGTTCGCTGCGGACACGTCAATGGGGCGCCGGGCCGCATCGGAAATCTTGAGGATCAAGGCCACGATGATCCAGTTGGCCAGCAGCGACGAACCGCCGGCGGCCAGGAACGGGGTTGTCAGGCCTGTCAGGGGGATGAGCCGGGTGACCCCGCCGATGATGATGAAACACTGCAGGGCAACCGCGAAAGCGAGCCCCACTGCCAGAAGTTTTCCGAAGGCGTCCCTTGTTCCCAGTGCCGCGCGGAAACCGCGGGCAACAAGCAGGGCATAGAGGCACAGGACAGCAAAGAGGCCAATTAAGCCGAGTTCCTCGCCGATGACGGCAATGATCATGTCACTGTTGGCCACCGGCAGCTCTTCGGGCGATCCCTGGCCAAGGCCGGTGCCGAGCAGGCCACCATTTGCCAGGCCAAACAACCCTTCAACGACTTGGAAGCTGCCGTAGTCGGCCCCAATGTAGGCCGGGTCGAAGGCGTTGACCCACACGTCGATGCGCCGTGCCACATGCGGGAAAATCTGGTAGGCGGCCACGCCGCCAACAGCGATGAGACCCACGCCAATGATGATCCAGCTGACACGGCTGGTGGCCACATAGATCATGACCATGAACAAGCCAAAGAACAGGATGGATGAGCCCAGGTCGCGCTGGAAGACCAGCACGCCCACGCTGGCCAGCCACGCCACGATCATGGGCGCCAAGTCCCTGGTCCGGGGCAGTTGCAACCGGCCAATTTTCTTGCCTGCCAGCAGGATCAAGTCCCGATTGGACGAAAGATACCCGGCAAAGAATATTGCCAGGGTGATCTTGGCGATTTCACCGGGCTGGAAGGAGAAAGGACCGACGGAAATCCAGACCGTGGCGCCGTTGACGCTGCCGGCGCCAATGAAGGGCAGCAGCGGCAGGATCAGCAGGACGACCGAAACCAGAAGTGAAATGTAAGTGTAGCGGCGCAGGATCCTGTGGTCCCGCAGGAACCAGACCACGGCAATGGCGCACACCACGGCCAGGGATGTCCACATCCACTGGCGCGAGGCAGCGGAGTCGTTGAACGTGATGTCCAGGCGGTGGATAACGGCCAGGCCGAGACCATTGAGGGCCACAACAACAGGCAATATAACCGGATCGGCATATTTGGCCTTGAAGCGAAGAACCACGTGGAAACCGATGGCGAGGACGCCCAAAATGCCCATCTGGGTGTAAAAATCGTTGTCAAAGGTGCGACCCAGGTTCAGGTTCACCAGCGCGTTGGCCATGGCGGACATGCCGAGGGCCAGCACCAACAGGAGCAGTTCGGTGTTGCGTCGTGGCTTTGCCACTGTCAACAGCTGGCTCATTTTCCACCTCCGGGAATGCAGGTTGGCTCTGCCGCAGGTGTCGCCGGGCCGGTCGTTGCCGGGCTCGCCGTCCCGGAAGCTGTGCTGGTGGGCGCGGGGCTTGGGGTTGGCGACGCACTGGCTGTTGCAGGTGCGGTGGCAGTGCTTGTGGGGGAACCGGTGGTTGAAGGGTTGCTGCTGGGTTTGGGCACAAGATCGCAGGGCGGCAAGCTGGTTCCAGTGCCCAGCTGAAGGTCGCTGATGATTTGTTCAGCGTGGCTGAGTGTGGAGGCCGGCACGGTCTTGGCTACCAGTTGTTGGGAATAGTCAGGCAGGGATTCAACATTGACGTCGGTTTCCCGGTAGACATGAGACAGGGAAATTGGGCCCAAGGACTGTGAAACACCTTGGAAAATTGTCACATTTCCCTGCGAGGCGCCCACGAAATATTGTGTCTGGGTCCAGGCGTAGGCGGCCCAGCAACCCACCACAATCACGATGGCCGTCAGGGCACCAACAATTGCCAGCACCCACGGGCGCTGCCGCAATCGAGGCAGCGACAAGTCAGTGTCTTCCACAATTGTGGGCTCAGGGCTGGGTTTGTGTGTCAGCACGGTTGCGGCACGCTTTGCGGCCGGGTGCCTTGCCAGCAGCGGAATCTTCCCCTCGGCATTGGCCGTCAAGGCCGCGCCAACCAACTCGTGCTGGCGCGAGGCAAGCTCCTGGCGGATGACCGACTCCCGAATGTGTGCGTCAAGCGCCTCGGCGCCGTCGCCGCTGCCTTCATCACTGTCCGCGTGATCACTGTCAGTGATGTCACCGGGCGAGTCGTCACGGGTGTGGGCGTCGCCGTCTGCTTCGTCGCCGTCACCAGGGTGCGCACCGCTGGCGGCGACGGGAACAGGAACAACCATGGCGCCGTCGTCGGGCTTGCGAAAATCGGTGGGGCCATCCCGGTCTGGAGCACCGGTGTCGCTGTTGGCCGTTTCAGGGCTGGAAGCAGCACTGTCGCGGTCGAGGGTTTCGTGTTCCTCAGCGACGGGGTGCAACGGCGGCAGATCGGGCTCGTCGGAAACAGGATCGGCGGCCTTAATGGCGTCCAGGGCAGCTGTGGGGGTCTCGTCGGGGATGGCTTCGACGATGTCGAAGAGAACGACGGTGACGTTGTCGGGAGAGCCGGCTGCCAAGGTCAAGTCGATGAGGGTGTCGGCGGCCGTGGCAAGGGATTTTGTGTGCCGGACGACTTCTTCGATCATTTCGTGCCGGACAAAGTTCAAGCCGTCGGAGCACAGCAGCCAGCGCTCACCGGGAACGGCATCGAAGTACTTCAAGTCCAGTTCGGGCGAGGCATCAACGTCGCCCAGCACGCGCATCAAGACATTCTTGTGCGGGTGGACCTCAGCCTCAGCCTCGGTCATGCGGCCCTCATCGATCATCCGCTGGACGAAAGTGTGGTCGCTGCTCATCTGCTCGAAGACGCCGTCCTTGAGCCGGTAGGCGCGCGAGTCACCAATGTGCGCGAAGGCCAGACGGTCGCCGGAGAGCAGCAGGGCGGTGACCGTGGTGCCCATGCCAGCCAATTTCGGATTGACATGGACGAGTTCGGAAAGCAGCGAATTGGCGCTCTGGATCTCGTCGGCGAGGTGGGCCCCGGCGTCGTCATTGTGCTGGTTGTGGTCCAAATGGACGAGGTCAAGGACGGTGGAGGCGCTGGCAACGTCCCCGCCTGCGTGGCCGCCCATGCCGTCGGCAACAACGGCCAAGTACTGGCCGGCGTAGGCGGAGTCATCGTTTTTTGCCCTGACCATGCCCACATGCGATCTGGCGGCATAACTCAGGGTCAGCGGGTATTCGGCCATGCTCACGGCCTCAATTCAATGACCGTTTTGCCGATCCGCACAGGAACCCCCAGTTCCACGGGCAGGGCGCGCGTCAAAGCATTGCCCCCCAGGAACGTTCCGTTGGTGGAGCCCAAATCTTCAATAAACCAGCGGGTGCCCTGCGGGAACAGCCGGGCATGGCGCCCGGAGGCGTAGTCGTCCTCAAGCACCAGGTTTGCTTCCTGGGCCCGTCCAAGCAGGATGGGGGTGCCGGAAAGTTCCAAGGTGGTACCTGCCAGCGGGCCTTCGGTCACAACGAGTTGGGTGGCCTGCACCTTTGCCGGCGGGGCTTCTTCAACCAATTCCGGGTGCTTGCGCGCCTGTCGGGCCGTGGGGGCACCCACCTTGGCCTTGCGACCAATGACAAGGTCGCGGCGCATGGCGGCGACGACGCTGAACACCATGATCCACATCAGGACCAGGAAGCCGAAGCGCAAAATTGTGACTACAAGGCTGAGATCATTCATCGACGGCCACCGCTTCGTACCGGCAATATGCGGAAGGTGATCTGAGTGCGTCCCATGGTGATGCCCGATCCGTCGCGCAGCTCGGTGGAGCCCTGAACCCGGTGGCCGTCCACGTAGCTGCCGTTCGTGGAGCCCAGGTCAACGGCCGCGCTGCTGCCGTTTTGGGTGCGAATTTCCAGGTGCTTTCGCGAAACACCTGTGTCGTCAATCAAAATGTCGGCTTCCGAGGAGCGGCCCAGAATGATGGAGGCTGCGTTAAGGGAATAGCGCTGGCCGTCGATGTCAAGGACCGGCTGGCCTTTCGCAGCTCCTGTCTGGGCGGACGACGGCGCGGGCTGGCGTTTGTAGACCGGCGAAGGCTGGGCAGGAGGTGCTTGGGTGCCAGGACCCTGGCTGGGCTTGGCAGGCGGCCGCGAGGGAGCCTGTGCCGAAGCGCCTTGGGCAGCTGTGCCGTTTTCCTTCTCAGTGGAGGAAACTACTTCAAATTGACCTGGTCGCAGCTCTTCGTGGTGATTGAAGGCAACACGAACGGGCCCTTGCAAAACATAGCCCTGGCTGCGGGAGTGGTTGATGACCACGTCGCACAATTCCTCTGCGAGGGTCACGCCCCAAGTGCGGGCGCGTTCAAAATCCGCGTCGCCCAATTGCAAATTGAAAACGTTGGGGGCCAAGGTCCGCCCGGCGTCCAAGGTCATGGCCTTGTCGTCGAGCTCCCTGCGAAGGGCGTTGGCCATCTCCACAGGCTGCAGTGTTTTGGAGCCGAGGGAGAATGCGCCGCGAACTGCCTTTTCAATGCCTTTTTCAACGTTGTCAAACAATCCCATGTGCTCTCCTCTCCTTAGGTGTCGCTGCTGCAATGCTGCAACGGAAACTAGTGTGACAGCCACCCCTTGGAGGGCGCTGACTCTCAGTTGTCCGCGCCGCGGACAACCATGTTCAGAGTCGATACTACTGCCGGAGTCTTGGAATATACCTATTAGTTGGGTGGGATGTGGCAAATTTCCTACCTTGGTAGGGGAAGGCGGGGGCGCTTGCGTTGGAGTTGAGATCCGCGTGATCTGGGGAAATTTCGGGCCTTCATGGTGTCGTGAAGGGGGATCTGGAGATGTGTTGAGGAGCTCGTTTAGGTAAATCGGCAAAGTGTCCTATATGCTTGATCTCGCTGTTCCACTGAATGTTGAAAATTACTTCGACAGACAAGTGAAGCGGTGAAACGAAAAAACGCGCGAGTGGCGGAACGGCAGACGCGCTGGCTTCAGGTGCCAGTGTCCGAGAGGGCGTGGGGGTTCAAATCCCCCCTCGCGCACGTTTTTGAAAGATCCCCGGTGGAACCCATGGTTCCGCCGGGGATCTTTTGTTTGTCTGGGCTTGCCGCCATCTTTGACGGGACGACTTTGACTGGTCCCACTAGGCGCAGAGAACCTTGATGTACGCAAACCTCGTCAACGCCCGTCTTGCGGATGGCTGTGGGGGAGCCCTGGCAGTTTATGGAACACGACTCTTTTCTTGGAGGTCCGCGCTGTGCGCTCAACGCCGATAGGCCTGGAGTGCTTCTGCGTGGCCCGGATTCGGTGAGGGACTCCTCTATATAGGGTCCGGATCAGGTCTTGGCCCGGGCGAGGCCCAGAAATTTGAGGCAAGTGTTGTGGCCGCAGGGCCTGCTGACAGCCTTACGAAGCGCCGGAGGCCCTGCCCGGCGCTATTTTTCGGCCGGAGCAGATCCCACGGGACTACTGCCGTTCAGTTGATGGAGCACTGCCCACCACTGCGGCTGGTTCCATCCCGACCAATTGCAGGCTTGTGGAGCAATCGGTCGTCTCCACACGTTCGCCGCCAGAAACGCTCGAGCTGCCCGCTTTCGGCGACCAGGCGGATGTATACACGTTGACCAGACAGACCTATATACAGGACTGCGTAATAGGAGGCGCCACTGGCAGCCCCCGGTCGGGCGAAGATGGGCCTGCGACGGTCACTCTTGTTCGCAGCGGTGATACCAGCTCCGTCGCAATGACACCTGCGCGGACCAGGACGGCGAACACGGTCCCACCACCTTCTTGGTCAACGGTGCCTGGCCAAATAGCGGCGGGATTTCCGAAGCGGTAGATGGCAAGACGGCATTGGACGGGGCCGGCATTGAGACGGTGATGGTGGAATCCACGGCCAGGCACGATTGCTGGTCATCCGTGCTCGAGCCGCCGTGGACCGGGATCAATGTGGGTAGGCTCCCAAGCCCGGACGGCATCGAAACGACCGCTGCAGATGTTGCCAACGACGCCCGGGGCGGGTTATCGGGCTCCATATGTGCGCAGTCCCTATATTCACAGCGGTGAGAGCTGTAGTTTTTGCCGACAAAGTTCGCCCCACGCACCAGATCTCTGGAGAACGGCACCGGGTGTTGGCACACACCAGCAGTCGCGTTGACATCGAGTCACCGGTTAACGAGCCGTTGCAGTCACTCTGCCCATGAGTACCGCATAGGATCGGGGCATGAAGAAACTAATGATTGGCATCGGCGTCCAACTGGGCAGTTCAGCAGTGGCGATTCTGCTCGCAGCACTGTTCCTGCCACGTTTCCATCTGGGCATCGGGGGATTCCTGACCGCGATTGTTGTCTTTACCATCGCCCAGTCACTTTTGGAAGGATTCGTCGCCAAGCTGGCCAGCAAGTACGTACCGACGCTTGCCGGCGCCGCGTCGCTTGTTTCCACGTGGCTGGCCTTGATCATTGCCAGCTTGCCCTTTGGCGGGATCAGGATTCACGGCTTCTTCACTTGGATAATTGCCGCACTCATAATTTGGGCGGTTACCGGACTTTGCGCCGTGCTGGTGCCCAAGTACCTGCTCAAGACCTCCTCGAAATAGCAGCGCAGGCCCGCCCTGAGTTGTCGGCGTGGGCGGTGTTGGTGTGTGGGGGTTGTGGAGTTGCGTGTTGGTGGAAAGGTGTGTATTGTTTTTCGAGTTGCCCCGCTTGTTGGGGGAACGGAAACCCTGAGTT
>NZ_JBQSVT010000054.1:0-22019 GCF_052376555.1 Specibacter sp. AOP5-B1-6 | reverse complement strand
GACCACCAACCAACCAGCACCCCCTGTGCAGGAACCAACCCGCAAAAACGGACCGGCCGCACGAGGATCGCGACGTGCGACCATGTAACCATGAGCGCTGCAGCACGCCAAGGACCCGTGTTGCCCCGGCACGCCTGCGGCGGGCTCCGCCGTCGTCCGGCACCGGCACCGGCACTGGCACTGGCACTGGCACTGGCACTGGCATGAAAAGGATCCTGGCAGCCGGCATCCCGGCTGCACTGTTCGCCCTGGGGCTGGTACTGCTTGGCACGGGGCTGCTCAGCCGGGGCTCCGCACTGGACCTTGCCTCCCGCACGGTGCCGATTTTGCTGTTTGTTGCGGCCATGACGGTGGTGACTGAGCTTGCAGACAACGCCGGATTGTTCAGCTTAATCACGGCGCGCCTCGCACGCCTGGGCACGCGGGCCGGGCCGGGCGGAGCAGAGTCCGGCCGGATCATTGTCCTGTGGCTGTTGGTGGTTGCCCTTGCCACCATCTGCACTGTTTTCCTGTCCCTGGACACCACGGCCGTGCTGGTCACCCCGGTGGTGGTCTCACTGGCCCGGCACACCCGCGTTGCCGTGCTGCCATTCGCCCTGGCCACAGTGTGGCTGGCGAACACGGCCTCCCTTGTACTGCCGGTGTCGAATCTGACCAACCTGCTGGCCCAGCACCAATTGAACGTCAGCCCGCTGGGGTTCGCCCGGATGTTGTGGGCGCCAGCCGTGGTGGGGGTTGCCGTGCCACTGGCATTCCTGGTCCTGATCTTTCGCAAGGAATTGCACGGCCGCTATGCTCCCACGGCACTGCCCGACGTTGTGGACAAACGGCTCCTGTGGATCAGCGGCGCCACCGTCACCCTCCTGCTGCCGGCCCTCGTTTCAGGTGTCACAGTGGCGATTCCGGCCAGCATCGCCGCCTTGTTTCTGGTGCTGATGTTCCTCGTCCGACGGCGATCGGCAGTGCGCTGGAAGGTGGTGCCGATCCAGCCGCTGCTGCTCACGATGGGTTTGTTCCTCGTTGTCGCAACGCTGCACGACCATGGGCTGGGCAACGCCTTGGCCCGGGTGGCGGGGTCCGGCGTCGTTCTTCCCAGCCTGCTCCAACTCACGGCTGTGGGCGCAGTGAGTGCCAACGGGATCAACAATTTGCCGGCGTATCTGGCGCTTGAGCCGGTGGCCGGTTCCCCGGTACGGCTGGCCGCGTTGTTGATTGGCGTGAACCTTGGGCCGCTCATCTCCCCGTGGGCGTCACTGGCAACCTTGCTCTGGCACAGCCGCCTCAAGGCCCAGGGCATCACTTTCCCATGGCCCAGATATGCGCTGGCCGGGCTGTGCGTCGTGGTGTTCCTCATGCCGGCGGCCGTGCTTGCGCTGTGGCTCAGCGCGGGGATGCCCGGCTAGCCCGTGTGGCTGGTCCGTGCGGCCAGCCCGTGCACGCTGCTCCATGCACGACGTCGAAGGCCCCTCGTGCGACCATGGAACCATGACGATCGCAGCAGCCCCCGGACCAGCCATGGTCTGGAGTGCCGGCGGACCCTACGACCTGCACCAGACGCTGGGCATCCTCGGCCGCGGACCCGGAGACGCCACGATCCGGCTGGCTCCCGGCACGGCCTGGCTGGCGTTCAACACCCCCACCGGCCCGGCCACCATCCGCATCACCCAGCACGGCAGCGAATTGCGCACCCGCACGTGGGGCCCCGGCGCCGAGCACGCACTGGCCACCTCGCCGGCGCTGCTGGGAGCTCACGACGACTGGTCCCACTTCGATGCGCCAGAGTTCACCGCTACCCTTCCCGGGCGCATCAAGGAAGCACGACGGCGGCACCCGGCGCTGCGCCTGCCCGCCACCGGGCGCATGGTTGACGCGCTGGTGCCCGCCATTTTGGAGCAAAAGGTCACCGCGCTTGAGGCCCAACGGGGTTACGCCACGCTGCTTCGAAAATTTGGCAGCCCGGCCCCTGGGTCCGGGACCAGCGAGGAGGTCCCTGCAGACTTGGTGGTGGCGCCAACCCCGCAGCAGTGGGCGGCCATCCCCTCCTGGGAGTGGCACAAGGCGGGCGTTGGACCACAGCGTTCGGCAACTGTCATGCGGGTGCTGCGTTCGGCGTCGGGCCTGGAGCGTTTGGGACAGCTCACGGCAGCGCAAGCCGCTGCGAAGATGCAGAGCATTCCCGGAGTGGGCGTGTGGACGGCGGCGGAAGTCACCCAACGCACGCATGGCGACGCTGACCAGGTGGCCGTGGGCGACTACCATCTGGCCGCCTATGTCGGGTGGGCGCTGGCCGGAAAAGCGGTGGACGACACCGGCATGCTGGAGTTGCTTGAGCCGTGGCGCGGGCACCGGCAGCGCGTGGTGCGGATGCTGCAATTAAGTGGTTTTCGCAAACCGTCGTTTGGGCCGCGGATGACAATCCAGGACCACCGCGGACACTGACGCTCCCGCCGGCCCCGCATTCGCCCCGCGGTCACAGAGTGGAACAGTTCCCGTCTGCGCCCCGCATCGCCTAGGCTGATTCCATGAGCGAGATCATCAACCTACAGGCCACTTTCCTCCCCAACGAGGGCGAATTCTTCCGTGTGAAGCTCGCCCTCGAGATCGCTGTTGAACAGGTCGTTGAAGAGGACGGCTGCATCCAGTACGAAATCACCGAGGAATCGGACGAGAAAATCGTGCTGACCGAGCAGTGGGCGTCCGAAGCAGATCTGGACAAGCACAGCAAGGGCATCGCGGTGCAGGACCTCAACGAGTCACTGAGTGCCCTGCTGGCAGAGCCCGTCAAGCTTGAACGGCTCTAAACACCCCAGTTCCATGTGAAGCGTGACGTCGCGGTTGTGGCCCCGGGATCCGTGATTCCGGGGCCACAACTGCGAGGTCACGGCGGCGGGCCCGTCCGATCAACGCAAAATTTGCCAAAGATTATTCGGTGGCGGGGTCCCCGCCCTGCTTGGCCGCAACTGCCGCGTGGACCTCGGTCATGTCCAGCGCCTTGACGGCGTCGATGACCGAATCAAGCTGGGTTCCATTAAGCGCGCCGGGCTGGGCGAATACCAGCACCTTTTCCCGGAATGCCATCAGCGTCGGGATCGAGGTGATGTTTGCTTCCGCCGCAAGTTGTTGCTGGGCTTCGGTGTCGACCTTGCCGAACACGACGCCGTCGTGCTTCTCCGAAGCAGCTTCATAGGTGGGCGCAAAACGCACGCAGGGCTGGCACCAGGATGCCCAAAAATCAACGATCACAATATCGTTGGACTCAATGGTGGTGCCGAAGGATTCGGTGGTGATTTCAACAGTAGCCATGAATCCCACGGTACGTGACCCCCGGAACCATGGCTACCGGTTACGCTCAGCGCTTGAATCATCCCGCGTGGCACACTTTCACCGGAATTTGGGTGGAAAGACACACGCAGTTCACAGCGGATTCACCTTGTGCGCGCATGCTGGCGGTGTTGACTACGAGAAAAGGAAGCAGCGATGACTTTCACACCAGGAGAAATCATGACACGACCGATTCACCATCGAACCTTCATCACCCCCGACAACCATGAGGTGTGGCCGGTTCTGGCCAAGAACGAGCCGGTCGCCCTGGTCAATGAGCGCGGCTGGCGCTTGTCGGGCCGGGTTGAGACCCTTTCCAACAACCGTCAGTGCCTGTGGATTCAGCTTGACTCCGGCATGGGTCGCCAGCTCATCCACCATCAGGACGGTTTCGTACTGGAAAGTGAGAAGCAGGCCAGCTGAGCTTTTTTCAGGTAAATCGCCCGATCCGTTCACGGACCGGGCGGTCCTGTTTAACGAGCGCGGCGGCAGCTACACCTTGGACTTCCGGTAGCCGGCCTTCTTTGCGGCGGTCTCCGTGCTGAAGCAAATTTCCGGAGTGGTCTTGTTGTAGAACCGTTGGTTCTTGAGGTGGTAGATCTTGCTGGGCGCGTTCCCCTTGATGGGCGCCCATGCTGGGCAGTGCCACTTGCTGGCGGGCTTGCTGGACGTTGGTTTGGGCGCTGGCTTGGCCGCCGGCACCACCTTGACGTATTTCTGGCCGGAAACAGATGCCTTCATCGTGCCCTGCGCCGCCAGTCGCACGCTCCACTTGCCGGAGACCGACGCCGGGACCGAGACCTTGACATGGCCGCTCGCACTGCTCTTGACCGTGCGAACCGCCTTGTTAGGGCCCGAACCGTCCGGATCAAAATAAACTGCGGCAGTGACGGTCCCGGTTTTGACCCATGCCTTGCCCTTCAATCGTTGTCCCTGCGCAGCAACAGTGATCGATTTGCCTTTGGCCACCGTGGCGGGCCCTGCCGAAAAACCGGCAAGGCGTGAAGAGCTGGTTGCCGCGGCCTCGGCCGGTGCCGGAACCGCCAGCAGCGGAACCGTCAGGGCAAGGGTTGCCACGGCCACGGCCATGGCACGGCGCAGGGTCGGCAGACTGGTGCGTGATGAGTGGCGCAAGGGTTCCCCCCAAGGAGACGGCAGGGATATCCCTGCATTGTTGATGGAACCCTCATCCTAAGCTGAACTGGCCACCGCCCGGCGTCGGGTGTCTAGTCCTCCGGCCCAATCATCGACACAAATTCCTGCGCGTCAGTCTCGCCAATGTCCGCATGGTCACGCAGAAGGCGGGCGGCGCCATCGTAATTCCCCGACTGTGCCAGGTCCCGGATATGGCGGAAGATGTCCTCATTGAGGCGCGTGCTGGCCACCTCGCGGACGTCCTCACCGCGGGACACAATGGCCCGGTAACGGTAGGTTTTAGGGGTGGCGGCCGGCTGTGGCTGAGCGTCAGCGGCCGCAGTCCCAGCCTCAGGGGCAATCCCAGCCTCGGGGGCAGCCTGCATGATGTCCTCAACCGTCAGGGGCGTCTCCCGGACTGCAGGCATTGCGCCCTCCGGCGACGGCTGCGGGAATTGCGCCAATGCCGCCACGGCCGCTGCGGAATCACCCAGACCCATGCGCGTCGCCTTGCGGTATGCCTGCACGGCGTTGAGCACCTGGTGCTGGGCAATCAAGGAGTAGACCCGCTGGTGGCTTTCAGGTGTGAGCCTTGCGCTGGCTTCCTCGGCGCCTTCCCTGGAAATCTCCCGGCCGCGGCGAAACCCCTTGGGCTTTGCTCGGGGTGTCCCCGCGGGGGCGGATGCACCGGAATCGCTGATGTCATCGTGTGAGGGGTCCTGCGAGACCCGATTTCGTCGTCCCACCAGCCGGGCCGCCACAACCACGACAATAACAACGACCAACAAGATGAGCAGGGGCACGACGTATTCCATGCCTTAACTGTAGTTCGCCCGGGCCCGGTTTCCCGGCGGGGCAGGAACTGAGCAGCTGCGGGGATGTTCGAGCGCCTTGCCGTCCAACGAAAAAAGCCCGGAACCAGCGATTTCCCGCGTGGTTCCGGACTTCGTTCATGCTTGGTGGCAGATACTGGATTCGAACCAGTGAAGGCGTTGCCAGCTGATTTACAGTCAGCCCCCTTTGGCCACTCGGGTAATCTGCCATGGCCAGCCAAACCCAAAACATCGGGTCGAGCTTTCGCCCCCAACAAGTGGAAGCAGTAAAACAATACTAGGAATTTCCCCAAGAATCGAATCGAGAACTCCCGGGCTCCGGAATCAACCAAAAAACTGCTGAAATCCGCCGGTGCGACAGTACATTTGCCGCGACAGTCCCCCTTCGTGGCGGCCTAGGCTTCGCTTTGGATCCTCTTAACCAGCTGATTTTCCAGGAAGGCCGCTTGTTCAGAAGTGATTTGCTGCAGCTGGACGGCACGGGCCATGTCCTCATGGACTCCTGCAATCCGGGACGTCACGGAATTCGGCGGGGAGCCGATGATGCTCGCCGGGTCAAGACTGGAGGCCGTGCCACCAACCAAAACCGGCCCGCCCAGCACCGTCACAGCCGCAAGGGTGACGGCGGCCACGGCAGTTCCCACGGTCTTTTTGCCAGTCTTGAGCCTGGTGCTGGCGGCGGGCGGGCTTGTGGCTGGCGGCGTGCCGGGAGTCCACTCCCGTGTCGCCTTTAGCTCTGTGGCAGGTGTCGGCGCGGCGCTTCCATCTGTCGTCATCGGTCCTCCTACTGCTGGCGTTCCCAATACCCACAACTTTGCCAATCGCAAATGTGTGATTGCCCCGGGAATCCTCCGAGGAAACTGTGAGCGAAATGCGACACCGCATTGCGGGTGCTGCGTTCGGCACAAGCCGGCCGTCCCACCAATTATTCCCGGCGGGACAATTATTCCCGGCGGGTCCGGGCGGTGCCGCAAAGCTGCGACTCTCCCATGTGGCGGCCTAACCGGCCGCGGACCATCCCTGCCTTAGAGTTGGGAGCATGACGAAAGAGGCCACACCATGAGTTTCCGTCCCTTCCGCCGAAGGGTCCCCCGCGACGCCGCACCAGCCACGCCACCGGGCGCAGGCGGCCGGCATGTAAACGACGACGCACTCGGGCCAGCTGATGCCCGGGTGGCCCCGGGCGACCGTGTGGCACTGCTCTGGTCAAACCCGCTGGGGCGCACCGCGACCCGGGCGGCCCAGGTCCTGGTGGTCCTGGCACTCGTCGCGGTCGCGGTCTTCGGCCTGTCCAGGGTCAGCCTCGCCGTGCTGCCGCTGCTGATTGCCCTGATCCTCTCCAGCGCACTGTGGCCGCTGGTGCGGCTGGCGCGCAAGGTCATGTCTGCCATGCTCGCGGCCTGGACCGTATTCCTGGGATCGCTCGTCATACTCGGCAGCATCGGGACGGGGATCGTCTTCGCCGTCCGGGCCGAGTGGTCCGGCCTCGTGGACCAGGCGGTTGAGGGCTTTCACCAGTTGCAGGGCATGGTGCAGGAGATGCCGTTCCAGATCAGCCAGCAACAGATCGACGACGGCGTGACCACCGTGACAGATTTCCTCACCAGCAGCCAGTTCGGCGCCGGGGCCCTGAGCGGGCTGTCCGCCGCCAGCAGTTTCTTCACCGGTCTGGTGCTGCTGCTGGTGATCTTGTTCTTCTTCCTCAAGGACGGCGACCGGATCTGGGCCTTCTTCCTGTCCTGGATACCGCGCAGCCACGAGCCGAAGTGGCGGGCCAGCGGCACACGCACCGTTGAAACCCTGGGCGGCTACATCCGCGGCACGGCCACCATCGCGCTCGTCGACGCCGCGGGCATCGGCATCGCATTGTGGATCCTGCAGGTGCCACTGGCACTGCCGCTGGCCGCCATCGTCTTCATCACCTCATTCATCCCGATGGTTGGCGCCACATTTGCCGGCATCCTCGCCACCTTGGTCGCGCTGGTGGCCAACGGCCCGGTCGTCGCCCTGATCGTGCTGGGCGTGGTGATCCTGGTGAACCAGCTGGAGGGGAACTTCCTCCAGCCGGTCGTGATGGCCCAGGCCCTGAACCTGCACGCCCTGGTGATCCTGCTGGCACTGACCATCGGCACCGTCCTCGCCGGCCTCGTCGGCGCCGTGCTCTCCGTACCCCTAACCGCTGTCTGCTGGTCCGTCGTCAAGATCTGGACCGGCCGCGACACCGAGGCCGTCAAGGCACAAACCAAACGCTAGTCGCGCCCTCCCTAAACCCCGCTTCGCCCGTTTTGGGACCCTCGGGCGCTAGCGCCGTCGCGCCCTCCCTAAAACCCGCTTCGCCCGTTTTGGGACCCTCGGGCGCTAGGCTTGTACTCAAATCAATCGCACAAATTTCCAAGCACATGGAGGAATCATGGCTAGTGAGTCAACGTTCGACGTCGTCAGCAAAGTGGACAAGCAAGAGGTCGCCAATGCCTTGCACCAGACCCAGAAGGAAGTGGCGCAGCGCTACGACTTCAAGAACATTGGTGCCGAGATTGACTTCAGCGGAGAAAAGATCCTGCTCAAGGCCAACTCCGAAGAACGCGTCATGGCCGTCATGGACGTCTTTGAATCCAAGCTGATCAAGCGCGGGATCTCACTGAAGTCCCTCGACGCGGGCGAGCCCTTCGCCTCCGGCAAGGAATACCGCCTCGAAGCGGAAATCGTCGAAGGCATCGCCCAGGACGTGGCAAAGAAAATCAACAAGCTTATTCGCGACGAAGGCCCCAAGGGCGTCAAGTCGACCATCCAGGGCGACGAGCTGCGTGTGAGCTCCAAGAGCCGCGACGACCTCCAGGAAGTCATGGCCATGCTGCGCAAGTTCGAGGACGCGGACCTGCAGTTCGTCAACATGCGCTAACGACAGCCCTTCCCAGGTGTGGCCCGGCTTTTCGCGGCCCGCCTGAAGCCTAAGGCGCCTGCCGCTGAATTCCCGGAACATCCGGGTAAACATTCAACCGGCAGGCGCTTTTTTGCCCCGCCGTGCCCTTGCCCGCGGGTCAGTGCCGGGCATAGTCTTCACTTGCGCCCACAAACGTCCGAAGCAGGCAACAACGACTGGAGCTGCCATGAACCGCCAGGGATTCCCCGCCGGAGCACCGTGCTGGATCGATCTGCTGACCTCCGACATGAAGAGGTCGCGCGAGTTTTACACCGCCTTGTTTGGGTGGAGCTACGAGTCTGGGGACGAGGAAAAATACGGTGGCTGCACCATGGCCTGCAAGGATGGAAAGCGCGTCGCCGGGCTCATACAGAACCCGGAGGACGGGGCCGGCCACCCTGACATGTGGTCCACCTACCTGCGCGTGGACAACATTGATGAGGCCGTGACTGCTGCCAAGGACGCCGGGGCCATCGCCCACATGGAGCCCATGGACGTGCCCGGGCAGGGACGAATGGCCATGGTTGGGGATCCCGGCGGAGCCACGATCGGCATGTGGGAGTTTGGCGGCCACACAGGCTTCCAGGCCCACGAGACGAACGGTGCCGCGGCCTGGCATGAGCTGCACAGCAAGGACTACCCGGCTGCCGTGCGCTTCTACCGCGACGTCTTTGGCCTGCAGACCTCCGTCATGAGCGACACCGCCGAGTTCCGCTACACGAACCTCGTTGACGGCGAAACGGAGCTCGCCGGCATCATGGACGCCGCATCCTTCCTGCCGGCCGAGGTGCCGTCCACCTGGCAGGTGTATTTCCAGACGGACGACGTCGATGCCGCCGTCGCCGCGGCCCTGACCTTGGGTGCCAGTGTCATCAATGCCGCCGAGGATTCCCCGTACGGCAGGGTTGCGGGCCTCAGCGACTGCACCGGGGCCATGTTCAAGCTTATCCAGCCACGGCCGGGAAGGGCAGGAGGGGCCCGTCAGCTGCCGGGTTCCACGAGTCCGGTGTCGTAGGCCAGCACCACTGCCTGCACCCTGTCGCGCAGCCCCAGCTTGGCCAGAATTTTGCTGACGTGTGTTTTCACTGTTTGTTGGGCAATGAACAGTTCGTCGGCAATTTCCTGGTTTGAGAATCCGCGCCCAATCAACGTCATCACTTCAAGTTCACGCTCGGTAAGACCCTCAAGGCGGTCCTGGGACAGCTCCGGGCGTGCCCTCGAATCGGCAAATTGCTCTATCAGCCGTTTGGTGATCGAGGGGGCCAGCAACGCCTCCCCCGAGGCCACGATCCGCACGGCCGCAACCAGTTCGTCGGCGAGGGCATCCTTGAGCAGGAACCCGCTGGCGCCCAAGCGCAGTGCATCGTAAACGTAGTCATCCACGTCGAAGGTTGTCAGCATCAACACATGGGGGGTGCCGGCGTCGGCGTCAGTGTTGGCGCCAGTGTCTAGGTCAAGGTCAGTGTCAGGACCGGCACCGCTGTCGCAGTCGGTGGTGCCGGCGAGGATCTGCCGGGCCGCCTCCAGACCATCCATGACGGGCATGCGGACATCCATCAGCACAACATCCGGGTGGTGGAGGGCGGCAAGCTCCACAGCCAGGGCACCGTTCTCCGCCTGACCCACCACTTCAATGTCCTCCTGGGCGGCCAGCAAAGCGGCAAACCCTTCGCGGACCATGGCCTGGTCGTCCACCACCAGCACTTTAATGCTCATGACCCCGCACCTCCCTTGCCGTTGCTGCCGTTGCTGCCGGGTTTTCTGGCGTTGCCGTTGACGGCGCTCAGGGGCAGCTTGGCTCTCACGCTGAATCCGCCGTCGGCCGTTGGCACGCACACCACCGAGCCGCCCACAATGGCAGCACGCTCCCGCATCCCAATCAGCCCCTGGCCCACGTGTGAGCCCTTGTCCAGCTGCGCCATGACAGCGCCCACGGCCGAACTTGAATTGACCACCGAGACGGCAAGGGTGCTGCCCTGCACCACAAAGGCCACACGCACCGTTGCCCCCGGCGCATGTCGGATGACATTGCTCAAGGCCTCCTGCACAATCCTGTACGTGGTGAGCGCAATGACCTCGCCAATGTCATGACCTTCGACGCAGGACAGCTCAGGTTCCGGTATGTGCACCCCCGCGGACCGGGCCGAGGCAAAAAGCCGGGGAAGGTCTGCAAGCGTCGGCTGGGGGCCAAGTTGCCGGCCGGCCTCAGCATTGCGCAGTGATCCGAGCATGCTGCGCATTTCAGTCATGGCCCGGCGGGAGTTGGCGGCAATGTCATCAAATTCCTGTTTCAGTTCATCGCTGAGGCCGGGGTGCCGGTAGGTG
The DNA here is from genome assembly GCF_052376555.1 of Specibacter sp. AOP5-B1-6. Taxonomy (NCBI): domain Bacteria; kingdom Bacillati; phylum Actinomycetota; class Actinomycetes; order Micrococcales; family Micrococcaceae; genus Specibacter; species Specibacter sp. AOP5-B1-6. The sequence goes on along the minus strand of NZ_JBQSVT010000054.1, from coordinate 11,486 downwards.
GCAGTGGTTGCCTGCACCACAACAACCGACATGCCGTGGGCCACCACGTCGTGGAGTTCGCGGGCAATGCGAGTCCGCTCTTCGGCCAGCCTGCGCCGTGACTGCTCCTCGGCACTGACACTGCGTTCGGCGGCAAGTTCCGTGCGCAGGTGCTGCCACTGCTGGGCCACCACCGCGGCAACCATGAGCCCCCCGGACACCGCCGCGAAGATGACAACATTGTTTTGGGCGCCTTCTGTCAGGCCGTTGGGCATGGTCAGGTAATTCGAGACGACACCCACGACGACGCTGGCCAGCCACGCGGCGGCCGGCACCATCCAGTGCATGCGCAGCCCGGCAACACAGATCACCAGGACCTGGGTGATCATGGCCACCACGCTGAAGGGCATGGGTGCCGCACCCACGGGATCCGACACCAGCGGCATCACCGTCATCGGCACCAGCGAGACCAGCACGCCGGCCACCGGGCGGGCAGCAGTCAGGCCCAGCGAGGCCGAGTGCAGGATGGACATGCCCAGTGCGAAGGGCAGGACCATCTGGTACAAACTCATGTTCAGCGGAGCCCCGACGGCAAGGAGCGCAATACATACGACGGCGGTGCCGAGCCACACCCAGCTGATCCCCTTCAACCGCCAGAGATTGACGGTGGTGAAGGGCGTGGGGGCGTGCCCAGCCGCGTGCACAGCAGCCCCGGGCCCGGCCGCCGGCGCAGCTGCGCCAGGGGAAGCCGCGGCTTCCCTTGCACCCCGGCGCTGCTGGTTTTTAATGGCGTTCAGCCCCGTTGGTGTTGGCTCGGATGGCTGCCTCGGTGAGGGGGTCGACCGTGAGTTCGGCGGTGGGTCCGTCGGCGTCCAGTCCGTTCAGGCCGCCGGCCGGGGAGCCCTGCCAGGACTGGATCTGCCAGCCGCCGGGGGCGGTGCTGCCTGTGGGTTCACCGTCGAGAGTGACAATTCCGGTGTTGGAAAGGTCGTGGTACTTGGGGTCCGACCAGTCGATGTTGATGCCCCGGTGCCCCGCCCAAAAACGGATCATGGCTCCGTGGCTGACCATCGCGACGGTTTCATGCGCGGCGGCTTCTGCCACCACGGCATCAAAGCGTTCAAGCACTTCAAAGCCACTGTCGGCTCCCGGCATCCGTGCTGACAGATCGCCGGTGAGCCAGGATTTCAAGGCGCCAAGGTACGCCTCGATGGAGGGCAGGTCGCCCTTCATTTCCAGGGTTCCGGCACTGATCTCCCGCAGGCCGTCCCGGACCACGGGTGCAAGGTTCCGCTCGGCGGCAAGCGGCGCCGCCGTCAACGCCGTGCGGGTGAGGTTGGAGATGTACAGCGCGTCAATGTCCTGCCCCGCGACGGCGGCGGGGACTGCGGCTGCCTGGCGCTCCCCCAGGGGCGTCAGCCCCGGCCCCGGGATCGCGGTGTCCAGCAGGCTGCGTACGTTGTTGGGTGTTTGGCCGTGCCTAATCAAAATCAGTCGCATGACTCCATTCTGTCCCATCAGGCTGATCCTTGCGCGTCCACTCGGCATGCCCCGCCCATCACACTGTGTGTGCGGCTGTTGACTGACCGGCTGGTTGGGGGATGAGTCAATGTTTTATGCGGCGGGGCCGGGCCGTGACCGGCCACTTCCCACGGACTGTCTCGACTCGTCTTTGGTGTGCAGGCACAAGTTCTTCCCAGTGCCTTCGTGATCCCGGCGAACATCTTTTTCTGGTGTTGGTGCCCACCAAGAATCACCACCACACATCGCCTGTTCGGCGCCCCAGAGGCCCACGTCGGCATGCATTGCACTGACTCGAAACAACATCCAATGAACGCCAGATGAAGTTCGACTCTGTAACCCGTTTGGGGCCTTTTGGGGGCTGTTTGATCTGTATCGTTGCTGGCGTCTGCGGCACCCGTCGAAGGCATCTCAACGATACGGAGCGACTCATGGCAAACCTCAATGTGACCTACGGCGACATGCGCGACGCCTCCACTCGCCTCAACACCGGCGAGCAGGAGATGGAGTCCAAGCTCCGCGAGCTCAAAACCCTGGTCGATGGCCTCATCAGCGGCGGCTATGTCACCGATAAGTCCTCCGTTGCGTTCGGTACCTCGTACCAGGAATTCAACGAGGGCGCGACGAAGACGATCCAGGGCCTTCTGGGCATGAGCCAATACCTCACCGCTGCCGCTGACGCACTCGAATCGACCGATTCCGAGCTCGCGCGCGCACTCGCAAAGTAGCACCCTCCCGGACAGGAGGGTGCTGCATGCAGCGCACGCACCCTCCTGTCCTCCCTTCCCTCACGATTGGACCTTCGCCCACATGTCCGACCTGATTGTCACAGCCGCCGTTCTCGACGAGTCGTCGGCGAAGCTCAGCGAGATCAAACACGAATTCGACACTGCGGGCAACCGCGTCGCCGAAGATGCCCAGGTCTGGGGGCAGCACGACGTGCAATCCGCAATGGCGGAGTTCGTCGACAATTGGAAGATTCACCGCGGCAAGATCTCGACGGCCGTAGGTGACCTGCAGAAGAAGGTCCACGACATGGGCGAAGGGTGGAAGCAGACCGAGCAGTCGATCGCCGACGGCCTGTCCACCTCGGCTGAATAGCACGGAGCGAATCGGCCCCCGGCTGAATCACGACCCCGCTCGAACGGCGTCCCTCCGTCGTTTCCCTAATCCCTAGTGTCCCGAAAGGACAGACATGCCCGCCCGTCCCGGAAACTGGGCCTTGCTCGGCCACTCATCGGACCCCGTCGCAGGAGATCCCGACCAGCTGCAACTCCTGATCACCTACTACGCGAAGGTTGCTGACACGATCAAGAGCGAGGCGACGACCCTCCAGCGCATCGGCGCTGGAGACACCACCGAGCTGAAGGGACAGTCCGCCGACGCCATCCGCTCGCGCAGTAAAGACGTCGCCGCTTCTCTCACCCAGACGTCGGGCCGCTACGACGCTGTCGCACGCGCCCTCGCCGTGTACGGCCCGGCGCTCGATACGGCACGCAGCGAGTCTGCTCGAGCACTTCAGGAGGCCGATGCCGCCGACGGGGCGAGCCGAAGCTCAGCGGCGCTGCCCGACCCCACCGCAGCGCGAGCCTCCGACGCGCCGCCGCTCACGGACGAAGAAAACGTCCAGATCCACGCGCGAACCAACGCGATATCCGAAGCGGCAGAATCTGGCGGGCTGGCCCAACGCCGAATGGACGCGGCCATGGGCGCTCTCAATGCCGCTGGCAAGTCCGCATCCAACCTCATCCGTGGCGCGTGGGACGACGGCCTCGTCGACACGTGGCAGTACAAACTGAGAGAGGGGTTCCTGAAATTTCTCAAGATACTCGTCAAAGTGCTTATGTGGATCGGTGTGGCCCTCGCGGTTCTCGCCTTCTTCATCCCGGGGCTCGGCGCGGCCGCGCTGGCCGGAGCCATCGTGGCGGTTGCATCGGTCGTTGGGACATTCGCCCTCGCTGCCATGGGTGAGGGGTCGTGGCTCGATGCGATCCTCGCCGTGGTCGGAGTCGTCCTCATCGGCGTCGGCGTGATCGTCGCAAAGGTCGTGCAGACGGCGCACGTTGCGGCGATCGCGCGGGGGAGCTCCGGCGCGGCTCGAAGCGGAACCGGTCCCCTCGCAACCAGTATTGCGTCGAAGTCGGCCGTCGCGGCGTCGAAGCGCCAAGCGGCCTTCGCCGACGGGCTCGAGGGTCGCATCAGCGTATCGGCGGCAATGAAACGGATCAACGCGATCGACAAGCGGCTGCACACCATCACCAACGACATGCAGGCCGGCAGGGCCGGTCAAATCGCGTCGAAGAATGCCATCAAGCCACAGTGGTGGAATGTCGGCACGAAGGGTTGGGGTCCGAACGACATAGCGAAGTTTGGGGATTTCGGAAAGAAGTACCGCTTCGACCGCCTGTTCTCAACGGATCGCGTCGGCGACTACAAGAAACTTCAGGCCTCGCTTCAGGCAGAGTTCGGCCTGGCGCCAAAGGCGATTCCGTGGTGGTATTACGCGAATGCCGGCCGGGTCGTCGGGAACTTCGGAATCAGCACGTTGAAGTGGTCAACCACACCCACCGGATTCGGCACGGACACCAGCCGGTCTGCGACATCGCCAGAATACGATGCGGCCAAGACCGCCCTGACGTCACCGACGAAATGAGCGGCACAAACGTGATCACGTGGTCGCTTGACCTCGACGTGCACGAATGGATCGCTGTGCCTTCCTCTGCCCTCGACGTCGTCCAGTGGCGGGCCGATGTGACAACGGTGTTTGAACTGCTCGCTGCAGCGGAGGCGAAAATCGCCGACGGGCAGCCGCTGAACGGCGGAATCCTCGACATCGAGCCCGCACTCGACACCCTGCTCGAATTTTCTGCAGCGCTCGGCGAGGGCAGCATGCTTGTGGCCGGCATTGGTCTGCTCGGCAACTGGCCGCTGCCAGTTGTCGTCGAGGTGAGCGCCACCGCGACCGACCCCGGTGATCTGCTTGACGCTGCCGGGGCACGCGGCGGATTCCCCGTCGACCCGCCCGCCGTCGACGACGTTTCCGACGGTGACGGCATTCGCGTCACACGGCTCGACCTCGACGACAACGGGGCGATCCTGGCCCAGGTCTCCTGCGCCCGCCGGGCGGACGGCGCGGACGTCGTGCTCACCTGGCGCACCTCCCAGCTCGAGCTCGTTCCCCAGTTCTCTCCCCTGCTCGAAGAACTCCTCGCACACGTGACCATCGAAACGGACCCATGACTGACACCACGGCACCACAGGCCAGCTTCCTCATCGCCCTTCCCCCGGGGTGGATGCGCCTGCCAGCCCGCCCCGGCGAAGCCGCGGTACTGCGCTCCTTGATCGACGAAATCGTCGACGAAGCACTCCCGTCCACATTGCCCCGAGACAAGGCCGAGCCTTGGCGTGGCGAAATGCGCAAGACGATCACCGGCGTCGTCACCGAGGCCCGGGACGCGGGGGCGAACGCTGTCTACCTTCCCGTGCGGCCAGTCAACGGCATCAACGTACCAGCCTCGTTCGTTGAGTCGGAGGTGGACGACGGCAGTGTCGGCGACCCGGGCGCCCTGCTCGCCGCCATCCTCACCGATGCCGACAACGGCGCCCTGCACATGATCGACGGAGCCCACGCAGCCAGAACCGACAGCTCCGTCGTCCGCGTCGAACCGCGCGACGGGTGGCCCGGGATGACCACGCGGCAGATCGTCTACACCATCGAAGTGCCCCATCGCGAGGGCCGCTGGATCGTGATGTCCTTCTCCGCCGCAACAGGAGACCAACCGGGCGCGGCGCTCTCCGACGCACTGGTCCAGCTCTTCGACGCGCTGATGTTGACCTTCCGCTGGAGTGAAGTTCCCGGCGTCGACCACAGCGATCTCGAAGAGCGACTGGCCCAGATCCACTCGCAATAGCACAACGATCCGTAGGGACTCATGATTATCACTCTTGCCGCCGGCATCGCACTTGCCGCAGTCGCAGCATCCCTCGCCGTTGCCGCACTGCATCAGCGTCGGCGCCTTCGACTGCTGACGGCCCCGGCCGGGCTCCACGAGGTACTGCGCGACATCCATGCCTCCTGGATCGTCGACCACGCGCTGCGGACGCTCGTGGAGGCATGCCGGCTTGAGCCACGCCGGGTGCCGGGCATCGTGATGGTCGTCCTGCACGAGACCAGGCTGGCGGTGCACCTGTCGGCGCCGGAGACGCGCCCGCCCAAGCCTTGGCACACCAGCAGCGACGGGCTCGTCTGGACCGCGGACATCGTGGCCCTGCAGGCGGCTCCGCTCACGCCAACGACGCTAAACCCCTACACCGGGCTCGTGACCCTCGGTGCCTCCGGGACCGGCCGGGTCTTCATCGACCTCGGTCAAGCCCACGGGCTCGTCAGCATCGACGGTGACCCGAACTCGCGCCGCCTGATTGCCGCGCGATGGATCGCCGAGACCGCCACTCGCCCGTGGAGCACGGGCGCGGCGTACCTGGTGGGGCTCGACGCGAACGCCCAGCCCCTTGAGATGCCGGATTCTGCCGTCGACCACCTGACCGACAGCGTCGCCTCGGGGGCACCCGGTCTCGCCTTCGTCGAGCGACTCCCCAACGACGCGGCGACCGCCCGGCTGGTGCGGGCCCTCGAAGACCGCGGATGCCGCTGGCCGGTTGTCGTCGCCAGTGCGGTGCCTGACGCGCGTTGGCGCTTCACGGCCCACGCCAACGGCTGGGTGAGCAGTGACTTTTTGCCGGACGCACGTTGGGACCCCGCTGGCTCTGTGCTGCCCGTGGTCGCCGAGAGCCCCGCCCCCGCCGGGGCGACCCCGTGAGGGCCATCGTCACCGTTCGGGACGGCGACTCCGATGCCGACACCACCGTGTTGGTCGACGCCGACCCTGCGACGCCGCTGACCGACGTCGTGCACGCGATCCGTGGGCGGCTGGGCCGGCACACCGCCGCTGCACAAGTCCGGGATGACGCGGATCCGCTGACCTTCGGCAGCAGTGGAATGATGGACGGCGCCGTGCTGCACATCGGCGCGGCCCCGCAGCCGGAGCAGGCAACGGCAGGCATCGTCGAGCTGCGCTACGTCAGCGGCCCCGGCGCAGGCCGGCTGCGCCGGCTCACGGTCGGTGAGACCGTTTTTGGGCTTGACTCGGGCGGCCAGGCAGCCTTCGGCCCCGACGTCGTCGGCGAGACGCAGGGCTATGCCGTGCTCGACATCGAGGGCACGACGACGCTGCGCGCGAACGGAGATCAACCGCAGCTCACGCTCGAGTCGGAAGCTCTCGACCAGGCCAGCGGCGGGTGGCCCCCACACGCCCAGTTGCGCATCGGCAGCTCGGTGCTCGAGGCACATCCGGTGACCCTCAGTGAAGCGGACCTCGTTCCATCGCCCGACAGCGGCTGGCTCGACTTCAACAGACCGCCGCGTCTGCTGCCGCCGGTTCCGGCCGACACGTTCCGGCGACCCGCACCACCCGCGCCGCCGGCCCCCAACGCAATGCCGTGGATCACCGCCATGATCCCCGCCTTAATGGGTGTCACGATGACGATTCTGCTCAAGCAGCCCTTCTACCTGATGTTTGCGTTCATGTCGCCCGTCATGATGCTCGGGTCGTGGCTGTCGTCGCGCCGCAATGGCAAACAAAGCCACCGAACGCTCACGCTCAAGTGGAAGAAGGACCTCGCCGACATCGACCTCAGCATCCAGGAGGCCGTGGGCGCCGAACAGCACCGCCGTCGCACGAATTCTCCGGATGCAGCGGCACTGCTGCTTGCAGCGACGGCGCCGACGCTTCGCTTGTGGGAGCGTCGGGCGAGCGACCCCGACCACTTGATGGTGCGGTTCGGAACGGCCGACCTGCCGAGCGCTGTGCAGCTCGAAGAGCAGGCGGAGCTTGAGCATCGCCGCCACTCCACCCGCACCACACGCGGCGTACCGGTCACCCTGTCGCTCCCTGAAGCCGGCGTCATTGGCATCGCCGGCCGCGGTGACTGGGCACGGCAGGCCTGCCGCTGGCTGGTCGGTCAGCTGGCCGTGCTGCAGAGCCCGCGCGACCTGCAGGTGTACATCCTCAGCGCTCCCGATGCGGGCACCGACTGGGACTGGGTAAACTGGCTGCCCCACTCACGGCCCGGGCTCGGACAGGACGCGCTCTCACTCACCGCCACCGACGCCGAATCGCTCGGCCGACGGGTGGCGGAACTCGGGCAGCTGGTAACGGAACGTACCGACACCTCCACTTCCTCGACCGGGCGCAAGACCAGCTTCTCCCCCGATGTGCTCGTTGTGCTGGACGGTGCGCGCCGGCTGCGAGCGATGCCCGGAATCGTTGCCGTGCTTCGCGACGGACCTTCCGTCGGTGTCTACGTCGTCTGCCTCGACGACGAGGAACGTCAACTGCCCGAGGAGTGCACGGCCGTCGTCGTGCAACGCGGCGACGACGAACTGGCGGTCAGGAAGCAACACGCCGACGACATCGAGCACGTCGTCACCGACCTAATTCATCCGGGCTGGTTCGACCAGGTCGCCCGCAGCCTCGCCCCCATCCACGACGTGAGCGTCTCCGATGCAGATGGCCTCATTCCGCACACCGCCCGGCTGCTCGACGTGATCGGCATGCCCGAGCCGACCGGCGAGTCGGTCGTCTCGCGCTGGCGGCTCGACGGACGCTCGACCCGTGCCACGATCGGCATCTCGCTCGACGGTCCTTTCACGATCGACCTCGTGCGCGACGGACCCCACGGACTCGTCGCCGGCACGACCGGTGCGGGAAAATCCGAGTTCCTGCAAACACTCGTCGCATCGCTCGCCGTGGCCAATCGTCCCGACGAGATGACGTTCGTGCTCGTCGACTACAAGGGCGGTGCGGCTTTCAGTGGGTGTGCAGACCTGCCTCACACCGTCGGGATGGTCACCGACCTCGACTCCCACCTCGTCCAGCGTGCGCTTGGTTCGCTGCGCGCCGAACTTGTGCGGCGCGAGCACATCCTCGCCCTCGCCGGCGCGAAAGACCTCGAGGATTACCATCTGCACCTCGGCCGCGGCGGACCTGGCCAGACCCTGCCGCGGCTGCTGATCGTGATCGACGAGTTCGCGGCGATGGCGAAAGAGCTTCCCGACTTTGTCGCCGGACTCATCGGCATCGCCCAGCGCGGCCGCTCGCTCGGTGTGCACCTCGTGATGGCGACGCAGCGGCCCTCGGGCGTAATCTCTCCCGAGATCAGGGCCAACACGAACCTGCGCATCGCACTGCGCATGACGGATGCCGGCGAGAGTTCAGACGTCATCGACATTCCGGATGCCGCACGCATATCCAAGGGGATCCCGGGCAGAGCCTACGCGCGGCTCGGGCACGCGTCGATCATCCCTTTCCAGACCGCACGCGTGGGCGGCACCAGCCAGGTCGCCACCGGCGAGGTTTCGATTCGCCCACCGTTTGTTCGGGCGCTTACGGCCGCGCAGTTCTCGCTCCCGGCCCCCGTTCCCCCACCGCTCGCGAAGGCGGCCGCGGCGACGACCGACCTCTCGGTCCTGGTCGAATCTCTGCGGGCGGCGAGCGGGATTCTCGACATCCCCCGCCAAAACAGTCCCTGGCTTGCGCCACTCGTCGACTCCCTGCCCCTCGACTCCCTGCCGGCAAGCGAAGCTCCCGGCTTCGCCTGGGGCCTCGAAGACGTCCCCTCGCGCCAGGCACAGCAGAGCGCGGTCATCGACCCGGACAGCTTTGGTCACCTGTACGTGGTTGGTGCACCTGGATCGGGGCGATCGCAGACCCTTCGCACCATCGCGGCAAGCGCCGCCCGATCGAGCGGACTCTCCGACGTGCATATCTACGGCATTGACTGCGGCAATGGCGCGCTCGCCTCGCTCGCGGTCCTGCCCCACTGTGGGGCCATCACACAGCGCAACCAGTCCGAACGCTCTACCCGCCTACTCGACAAACTCGATGCAGAAGTTCTACGCCGCCACGACCTGCTCGGCGCGGGCAACTTCGCCAACATCGCCGAGCAGCGCAGGGCCGGGATCGACGCCCTGCCACATATCCTGCTTTTCATCGACCGCTGGGACAACTTCACCAGCACCCTGGGCGAGGTCGACAACGGCCGGCTCACCGAGGTCGTGCAGTCGCTTCTGCGCGACGGCGCGAGCGCCGGGATCCACGTCATCATCGCCGGGGACCGGTCACTGTTGACCAGCCGCATGGCAGTGTTGTGCGACGACAAACTCATCCTCCGCCTGACCGACCGGCTCGACTACAGCCTCGCCGACCTCAACCACAAGACCATCCCGCTCGAGATCGTTGCCGGCCGCGGTTTTCGCGCCGGAAGCGGCACCGAGGTGCAGGTGGCCATGCTTGGGGCCGATCCAGCCGGTCAGGCGCAGAGCGAAGAAGTTCGCAAACTCGGAGCCCAGCTGACAGCGCGGGAACAGCACGGACCGCCTGCCGGCCGCCCGTTTCGCGTCGACGACCTTCCATCGACGCTCGACATCGAGCAGGCGTTCAGCTTCTCGATCGACGGAGACGAACACACCCCGATGTGGGCGATGCTCGGCGTCGGAGGCGACCAGCTCGTCGCCCACGGAGTCAACCTTGAACGCGATGCACCGACGTTCGTCGTGGCCGGACCGGCGCGTTCCGGCCGAAGCACGCTCCTGCAGGTCATGGCCCACTCGCTCCTGCGCACCGGAACGGATCTGGTTCTTGTTTGTCCGCGCCCCAGCCCGCTCCGCGATCTCGCGGGGGCGCCGGGAGTGCGCGCCGTGCTCACTCACAGCGAGCTCAGCGAAGAGGACCTTGCCCCGCTGCTCGACCCCGACGGCACTCCGGTCGTGATGATCGTCGACGACGGCGAGCTGGTGATGGACGTGCCGGCGAAGAATTGGCTGCGCTCATACGTCCGTACGGCGGGGGACTCCAGACGCGGCCTCATCCTCGGCGGAAACTCAGCGGAGATCTGCGCGGGATTCGCCGGTTGGCAGGTCGACCTCAAAAAGAACAGGCGTGGCGCACTGCTCTCGCCGCAAAGCACGGTCGACGGGGACCTGCTCGGCGTGCGCGTCGCCCGCTCCAGGATCTCGCCCAAGGTCACTCCGGGGCGCGCGCTCGTGCATCTCGGCTCCGGCGAGCTGATCACACTGCAGGTGCCCGTCCTGGGCAGAATCGCCGCACCTGCCCTCGCCCACCCCCTGTCCCCCCTGCCCCTGCACCTCCCCGCTGTCGAACTGGAGAATAACAATGCCTGACCACCCCGCCCCGGAATTCTCAGTTCGCTCCCGTGTCTCCCGGTCCGCTCCGCCACCCGCCACCGCCACCGCCGCACCCAGTCCGCCACCCATCACGCCAACAACAGCGGTTGATCTGCTTGCCGCCCCCGCAACATATTTCGCGCCCGTCGTGACAGCCAAGCACACCGCGCGCCACGGCCTGCGCGGGGTGCTCGGCAGCATCGGCATGCGGTTCCCGCCCGGAGCGGCCGAGCAGCGCCGCCTCGACTCCGCATCGCTGCTTGGCCGCGACGAACAAACAATCCGTCAAGCCACCTGGCCACGCGCGGTGAGCGTGCTCGTTGCCAACAGCAAAGGCGGCGCAGGCAAGACTCCGGTAGCGCTGCTTCTCGGCGGTACCCTCGCCGCCGTTCGCGGCGGATCGGTGTGCGTCCTCGAGGTCTCCGACGATCCCGGCGCGCTCACCTTCCGCTCTGAGGGCGCCCCGCGCCTCGGGCTCGGAGAGCTGGTCACCCAGACGATGCGGGTGCGCAGTGCCGGACAACTGGCCGGGTACACCGCACCGCAGACCTCATTCGCCTCAGTGATCGGCTCGGTCGGTTCCCGGCCTCCGCTCACGCGTGATGATGTTGTCTCGATGTCGTCGCTCGTTGACGAGTACTACGCAATCCGCGTGATGGACAGCGGCAATCAGCTCAGCTCGGCCGCGTTCGCCGGTGCGGTCGAGACCGCCGACGCCCTCGTCATTCCGGTGCTGAATGCTGGT
>NZ_JBQSVT010000053.1:0-22855 GCF_052376555.1 Specibacter sp. AOP5-B1-6 | reverse complement strand
ACCCGCGCCTTCTGCTCCATCCCCGCACGCCACAACACCTCGCGCCGCATCGAGGCCGCGTTCCTGGCCCGCCTCGTGGCCGAAAGCCGCGTCAGCGAGACCCGCGCCCATGAAATCATCGTCGACATTGTTGACGCCGCACCCCGAAGGGCCTTCAAGCTGTGACCACCAATGAAAAGCCAGTGCCGGCCCTGAGCCGAAGCACCGCAAGCGCCGCCCCGGCAGCGCCCGTGCGCATTGTCCATCTGGGCCTTGGCGCCTTCCACCGCGCCCACCAGGCGTGGTACACCCAGCATGCCAGCGACGGCGCGCAGTGGGGGATCGCAGCCTTTACCGGCCGCCGGCCCGACGCGGCCACCGCACTTGCCGCCCAGGACGGCCTCTACACGTTGATTGAGCGCGGTGAGGCTGGCGACAGCTTTGAGCTGATGACCAGCATTGTCGAAGCCCACGACGGCGCCGACGTGGCAGCCCTGTCCCGGCTCGTGGCTGCGCCGACCACGGCGCTCGTCACCCTGACCATCACCGAGGCTGCCTACAATCTGGCAGCCGACGGCGCCCTGGACCTGGCCAACCCCGCCGTCCAGGCCGACATTGACGTGCTGCGCGCCATGACAGCTTCGAGTTCGGCCCCCGTCCCGGACGACGTCGGCCACCCGCCTGCCGCCGCCACGGCAGCAGGGCGTTTGGTCCAAGCCCTGGCGGCCCGGCGCAGCGCCGGAACCGGGCCCATCGCCGTCGTTTCCTGCGACAATCTTGCCAACAACGCCACCGCCGCCCGCGCCGCGATTGGCGGCCTGGCCGACGTGGTTGATCCCGGCTTGGGCACCTGGGTTGCGGAAAATGTCAGCTTTGTGGGCACGTCCATCGACCGGATCACCCCGCGCACCACCAGCGCGGAAATCGCCTTGGTGGAGGCGGAATGCGGCTATGCCGACTCCTCTCCAGTTGTGACCGAGCCATTCAGTGACTGGGTGCTCAACGGCGAATTTCCGGCCGGCCGGCCGGATTGGGCCAGTGCCGGGGCAGTCTTCGTGGACGAAATTGAGCACTTTGAGAACCGCAAGCTGTGGCTGCTCAACGGCGCCCACTCGCTTATGGCCTACGCCGGGCAGCTCCGTGGACACACAACTGTCGCGGAGGCCTTGTCCGATCCTGCCTGCGCTGGCTGGATCACCGAATTTTGGGACGAGGCGGAACGCAACCTCCCCGCCGAGGGCCTGGGCATTCCCGCCTACCGGGCTGCCTTGTTGGAGCGATTCAGCAACGCCCGGATTGCCCACCACCTGGCGCAAATAGCCATGGATGGCTCCAACAAGCTGCGCATGCGTGCCGTTCAGGTGCTGATGGCGGAGCTGGCTGCCGGACGAACCGGTGCGGGGGCAGCCAGAATGATTGCCTCGTGGGTGACCTTCCTGCGCCTGGCCCACGGCAGGGGAACCGACATTGCTGATTCCTCCCTGGCGGAGCTTCAGGCAGCTCTGGAACTCCCGCGTGGGGACAGCCAGGGGGAGGACCTGCGGGCACTCCTGGGTGTCTTGGACACGCGCCTGGCCGGCGACGACGCAGCTGTTGCGGCAGTGGCCGGGCTGCTGGACGCGATCGCCGTCCCAGCCTGAGCCTGAGCCGCAGCCTGAGGCTTGCGGCCGGCAACCGGATGTGGGACATCGGGTGGCGCGTCACCATGGAACCATTGTGGCGCTTCCCAGTGATGGGGAGCGCCACGGCCTTCTTCTCACGCTCGAGGGAAAAACTCCGCCGATAAACAGTTAAAAAGGGTATCGTTGGCAAGCGGTTGCCAAATGTTGTCGAAGCTGGTTAACTAGAGCGTAATACAGCTCACTTGGTAATACGGCTCACATGGGTGTTCGCAGTGAATGCCTTTGGCTGCGGATCACAGGCTTGGCTCATCGCAGAGCCCCTGGATCCGGTCGGATGAGCATCTTGACGCTTTTGAACAGCGGCAGGATAAGGGTAAAGGAGCCCGCTGATGACAATGACAGAAAAGCACGCAAGGCAGTCGGCCACGGGTCGGCTGCCAAAGATCAGCGTTTTGGGTTACGGTGCCGGAGACGCCGCCAACAACCTGGCGTTCACCACCGCCACCATGTTCCTGTTGGTCTACTACACGGACGTTGTCGGCATCAGTGCTGCAGCCGCGGGAACACTTCTGCTGGTGGTTCGAATTTTCGACGCCTTCTCGGATGTCTTTGCCGGCCGCATGGTTGACAGGACCTACCACAAGAAGCTCGGCAAGTTCCGTCCCTACATCATGTTCGGTTCGGTTCCGCTGTTGCTGCTGAGCGTTGCCACCTTCTCGATCCCGCAAATCGGTGAATCCGGCATGCTGCTGTGGGCTTACGTCAGCTACGCCTTGCTGGGGCTGGCCTACAGCTTCGTCAACATTCCCTATGGCTCCCTCGCCGGGGCCATGACACAAAACGCTGGCGAGCGTGCCAAGCTGGCCAGCGCCCGCACCATCGGGGCGATCGCGGTGGGTTCCTTCCTTGGCATCTTCATTGCGCCGATGATGAAGGGCGGGGAAAACCTCCAGGGGCTGTTCACCACTTTGACGGTCATTTTTGCCGTGGTTGGCACCGGACTGTACATGTTCACCGTGTTCACCACGAAGGAACGTGTGGTGCGTGAAGTTTCGAAGGTGTCCATGAAGCAGAGCTTCGAAACGCTCAAGGGCAACAAACCGCTGCTGCTGCTGTGCATCAGCTCCTTCCTGTTCCTCACCGGCCAGCTGGCCATCGGTACGGTACAGATCTACTACTTCCGCGACGTTCTGCACTCATTGTCGCTGTACGCCGTCATGTCCATCATCAATATCTTCTTGACCTTTGGCATGGCTGCCGTCCTTCCCCAGCTTGTGCGGAAACTGGGAAAGAAGAACATCTACATCGCCGGTGCGGCACTCATGGCGGTCGGCGGCCTCGTCGTCTTCCTGGCCCCGGCACCGATGGTGTGGCTCGCCTTTGCCGGGGTCATGGTGACCCAGGTTGGCCTCCTGCTGACCAGCATGCTGGTCTGGGCCCTCGAAGCCGACACCGTGGAATACGGTGAATGGAAGACTGGGATCCGCACCGAAGGCATCACCTACGCATTGTTCTCCTTCACCCGCAAGACCGGTCAGGCCGTTGGTGGTGCACTGGCAGCCTTTGCCCTCGCTTGGGGCGGATACGCCGCGGGTGCAGCGCAGCAGACAGATCACGCCCTGCTGGGCATCCGCGCCGGAGCAGGTCTGCTGCCCATGGTCTTCTCAATTCTGGCGTTGCTCGTCATGCTGCTTTACCCGCTGACTGACGCCAAACACAAGGAGATCGTCGCTGAAATCAGCGCACGCCGCGAAGCACGACTCGAGGCCGCCCTTGAATCTCGGGACACGGAAGAAAACAAGTAGTTGAAAAAACCGCTGCCGTCCCCAATCAATTAGCTTTTGACCTACGTACATCAAGACCTGGCAGCCAAGCAGCCACAACCTGGAAGGAACTCCTCGTGAAAATTATTTCCGCAGAAGTATTTGTCACCAGCCCGAGCCGCAACTTTGTGACCTTGAAAGTCACCACAGACGAAGGTGTTGTGGGCATCGGCGACGCCACGCTGAACGGCCGCGAACTCGCGGTTGCGGCGTACCTCAAGGAGCATGTGGCCCAGCTGCTCATCGGCCGCGACCCCAACCGCATCGAGGACACCTGGCAGTTCATCTACCGCAGCTCCTACTGGCGCCGCGGCCCGGTCACCATGGCAGCGATCGCCGCCGTCGACATGGCCCTGTGGGACATCAAGGGCAAGCTCGCCGGCATGCCCGTGTACCAGCTTCTCGGCGGGGCCTCACGCAACGGGCTGCGCGCCTACGGCCACGCCTCAGGCTCCGACATTCCCCAGCTGTTTGACTCCGTCCGTGAGCATCTGGAACTGGGCTACAAGTCCATCCGCATCCAGACCGCCGTCCCCGGCATCAAGGCCGTTTACGGTGTTGCCGCCCAGGCCCAGGCCTCGGGCGAACGTTACGACTACGAGCCGGCCGGCCGTGGCAACTACCCGCAGGAAGAAGACTGGGACACCCGCGCATATCTGCGCCACCTGCCCACCGTCTTTGAAGCTGTCCGCAACGAGTTTGGTCCGGAGATCCCGCTGCTGCACGACGGACACCACCGCATGACCCCGATCCAGGCGGCAAAGCTCGGCAAGTCCCTGGAACCGTACGACCTGTACTGGCTCGAGGACTGCACCCCGGCCGAGAATCAGGATGCGCTGCGCCTGGTCCGTTCACACACCACCACGCCGTTGGCCATTGGCGAAGTGTTCAACACCGTCTATGACTTCCAGACCTTGATCAAGGAACAGCTCATTGACTACGTGCGCGCAGCGTCAACCCATTTTGGCGGCATCTCCCCGCTGAAGAAGGTCATGGACTATGCCGCGCAATACCAGATCAAGTCCGGCTTTCACGGCCCCACCGATATTTCCCCGATCGGCTTCGCCGCACAGCTGCACGTTGGGCTGGCCATCCACAACTATGGCATCCAGGAGTACATGCAGCACTCGGATGCCACCAACGAGGTCTTCCAGCAGTCGATGACCTTCAAGGACGGCTACCTGCACCCTGGCGATGCCCCCGGCATCGGCGTCGAATTCAACGAGGAGGCCGCCGCGGCCTACCCGTACCAGCAGGCGTACCTGCCGTACAACCGCCTCGTTGACGGAACGGTCCACGACTGGTGATCGACGCTTCAACCGCTGCAGCAGTGCAGCACATAGTGGTGATGGGAGTCTCCGGCTGCGGCAAGACGACGATCGGCGCCCTCGTGGCGCACGAGCTCGGCCTGCCGTTCACGGACGGGGACTCCCTGCACCCGGTGGAGAACATTGCCAAGATGGCAGCCGGCACGCCCCTGAACGACTACGACCGGGCGCCTTGGCTGGAGACCGTCGGCCGGGAGCTGGCCGGCTCCGGCAACGGCCTCGTCGTGGCCTGCTCGGCGTTGAAACGCGGCTACCGCGACGCGATCCGGGCCCAGGCACCCGGCGTGCTGTTCCTGCACCTTGACGGCAGCCGGGAAGTCCTCGGGTCAAGGCTCGAGGGCCGCTCGGGACACTTCATGCCCACCACGCTGCTGGATTCGCAGCTGGCCACGCTGGAACCGCTGGGCCCGGACGAACGTGCCGTGGTGATTGACATTTCGGCGCCGGTCCCGGCACTGGTGGGTGACGCCGTCGTACGTCTGCAAGCGGCCAGCTGACTACCGGGCATGCGCACCTAAATACAGAGTATGCAAAGCAAGACTTCAGGAGAAGCAATGACGTACGCAGTGGATTTGCGCGGCGCACCGTTCAATTTGGACGACGCCGGCGTGGCATGGGTCGAGTCGACGATTGGGTCGATGACGCTCGAGGAAAAGATCGGCCAGCTGTTCATCAACCACAACAACAGCTACGCCCCCGAATACCTCGATGAGGTGCTGGAGAACTTCCGCGTGGGCGGGATGCGATACCGGCCCGGCCCCTCCGGAGCTGTGCAGGAACACATTCGCCACGCGCAGTCGAAGACGAAAATCCCGCTGCTGATTGCCTCCAACCCGGAGATGGGCGGGGCCGGCAGCTGTGATGACGGCACCTTCGTGTCCACCCACCTCCAGGCCGGCTCCCACCCGGATGCCTCGATCGCCCGCAAGATGGGCCAGATGGCCGGTGTTGAAACCGCGGCCCTGGGCTGCAACTGGGCGTTCGCGCCGATCGTGGACATCCACTACAACTGGCGCAACACCGTCATCTCCACCCGCTCCTTCGGCAACACGCCCGAGGTGGTGGTGGAACGGGCCAAGGAATACTTTGACGGCATCAGCGAATCACCCACCGCCTGCGCCATGAAGCATTTCCCGGGCGACGGCATCGACGAGCGCGACCAGCACGTGGTCACCTCCTACAACACCCTCGATTACGAGGAGTGGAACACGACGTACGGGCATGTGTACCGGGAAATGATCGGGCACGGGGTGCAGTCGATCATGGCCGGTCACATCGGCGCCCCGGAATTGTCCAGGCGTTTCCGCCCCGGAATGTCCGACGGCGAGGTGCTGCCGGCAACGCTGGCCCCGGAACTCCTGGGTGAACTGCTGCGCGGCGAGCTGGGCTTCAACGGGCTCATCCTCACCGACGCCTCCCAAATGATCGGCATGACCCAGGCCATGAAACGCCGGGACCTGGTGCCCGCCGCCATTGCCGCGGGCTGCGACATGTTCCTGTTCTTCCGCAACCCTGAAGAGGACTTTGGCTTCATGCTCGACGGCTACCGCAACGGCGTCATCACCGACGAACGGCTGCAGGATGCCCTGCGCCGGATCCTGGCGCTCAAGGCGTCGTTGGGCCTGCACCTGAAGAGCCGCGACGCGCTTGTTCCTCCGGCGGACGCCGTGGCCGTCATCGGTTCGGCCGAACACCGCGCCATTGCCGCCGAGATTGCCGACAAGACCGTCACACTGGTCAAGGACACCCAGGGCAACCTGCCGATCACCCCGGCCACGCACAGGAAGATCCGGCTTTATGGCATTTCCGGCGGATCGGACTTCACCATGGCGGACCCGCTGGGTTACCTGGACGTGGTGGCCGAGGAGCTTGAGCGGGCGGGCTTCGAGGTGCACATCTTCAAGACCGCCGATCAGCGCAAGGCAGCGGGGGAGGAGGGCGTGAACTTCATGTCGGTCATCTCCGATGAAGCAACGGCGGACTACCCGCAAAAGTACGACGCCGCACTGGTGGTTGCCAATGTGAAGGGCTTTGCCCAGGAAGCGGCGATCCGCGTCAAGTGGTCCTCCCCAATGGCCGCGGAAATCCCGTGGTACGTCACCGAGGTGCCCACCGTGTTTGTCTCGCTGAACCAGCCCAACCACCTCATTGACGTGCCGATGGTGAAAACTGCCATCCACGCACACGCCGACACCCGCGAAGCCATCCGGGCAACGGTGGAAAAGATCCAGGGGCTCTCCGAGTTCCAGGGCACCTTCAACGAGAACGTGTTCTGCAACTCGTTCGACACCCGGCTCTAGTTTCAGCTGCAATCGGGCCGGCTGCCCTCCGATGAACCGGAGGCCGGGCGGGCCGCGGGCCGGCGATGCCGGGCCCGGCTGTCTTGCCAGGTCCCGGTAACGTGATCTGCGTCAACCTTTGATATACAGGTGAGTATGGATATTTCGCAGTCTGCCGCTGAATTTGTTGCCCCGGCCCCCCAGGTGGTTGTCATGGGCGTTTCCGGCTCCGGCAAAAGCACGATTGGCGCCTTGGTTGCCGACGCCATGGGCATGCCCTTCCTGGACGGCGATTCCCTGCACCCCCTCGCCAACATCCGCAAGATGGCGGACGGCGTTGCGCTGACCGATGAAGACAGGTGGCCCTGGCTGGAGATTGTCGGCGACGAGCTCGCCAGTGCGTCCGCCAAGGGTGTGGTGATCGCGTGTTCGGCCCTGAAGCGCCGCTACCGCGACGTGATCCGCGCCAAGGCGCCGGCAACAATTTTCCTGCACCTGGACGGCACGCTGGAGGTTCTTGGTTCACGCCTGGAGGGCCGCTCGGGCCACTTCATGCCGCCGGCCCTGCTGGCCTCCCAACTTGCCGCCCTGGAACCGCTCGACGCCGACGAACACGCCGTCGTCATTGATATTTCCGCCAGCATCACCGCGATCCTGGCGGAGGCGCAGGCAGGCATCAAGCATGTCTTCGAGCGCTGAACCACCGGTTTCCAGCGACATGACGCACGACGTCGGCCACCCCCTGCGCGCGGACGAGGAGTTGAGCGTCGGCCAGGTTGCGCAGCGCGGCGGAGTCAGCGTTTCGGCCCTGCATTTCTATGAACGGCAGGGGCTGATCTTCAGCACCCGGACGGCCGGCAACCAGCGTCGCTTTCAGCGGTCGGTGCTGCGCCGGGTGGCGGTGGTCAGGGCCGCCCAGCGGGCAGGGATCCCGTTGTCCCTGGTTGCCACAGTGTTCCAGCAACTGCCCGACCATGGGGTGCCCACACAGTCCGATTGGCAGCGCCTCTCGGAGCATTGGCACAGTGAACTGACGGCCCGGATCGCAGCCCTGGAGCAATTGCGGGGCAGTTTGGGCGGCTGCATCGGCTGCGGCTGCCTGTCCCTGGCCGAATGCGGCTTCGTCAACCCTGATGACCAGGTTGCCGGGAAGGGCCCCGGCGCCCGCGCCTTCGACGGATCCCTGTAGCGCTCGTTTTAGCGTCATCCCTGCCTTGGGCCCATGCCGGGGTCTGGATGTGAGTGGCGTCATGGCCGCGCAATTTGACCTAAACTATAGTTGAGGTTCTAGAGTCACAGGGAGATCTTGCCGTTTGGGCCGGACCTGGTGAGAGGAATTTGTGGTCATGACAGTGGAGCTCCAAGCGCCCAGCCTCACAAGCGATTTCAAGGCGGCCTTTGGCGGGCATCCGGCCGGTGTTTCAATCATCACTGCCGATTCTGTGACCGGCCCCGTGGGCATCACGGCCTCCTCGGTGGCGTCGGTGTCGGCCGAACCGCCCCTGCTGGCCTTCTCGCTTGCTGCCTCGAGCGGATCGGCGGCCGCGATCGCGGTTGCGGACTCGGTCGTGGTCCACCTGCTGACGACGGGCGATCTGGAGCTGGCAAGAACGTTTGCCACATCAGGCACCGAACGGTTCACCGGCTCCATGGTGTGGACCCGCCTGAAAACCGGCGAACCGCTGCTTATGCACGGCGGCTACGCCCTGCGCTGCAAGATCCTCAGCCGGACCCCCGCCGGCGGTTCGTTGCTGTTGGCCGCGGAAGTCGAGGAGATTATCGTCCCGGACGCCGCGGGGGAGCCCATGGTCTACCACAGCCGGACGTTCCACTGGCTGGGCAAGCACAGCGTTCTGCCCGGATAGACAGGCGGCGCCCGGTGTGTCACAGCAACTTCCCAACAACTGTTCATGCGTGCTTCATCATTGCCTTCACGGTGGCAGGGACACACTGAGGTAGACTTGAAATCCTATGGAAAGTAAATCTAGGAGCCGGCGCAACGGCTTGCAGGACACACAAGTGACCTCCTGCAACCGCGTTGACAATGCCGGCAAACCTCGCACCAGCGCCCACAGTTCCGCAACCCCCGCCGCGATTCCGGCAGCAACCCCGGAAGCGGCCGGCCCCGGCGCCGACCACCCTCCACCGGCGGCCAACCCCCACACCAGCGCGGCTACACACCGCGCAGCTGGCAGGGGGGAGCTGTAAATGGAGTGGATACTCTTGGCAGCAGGCCTGCTGCTCATCCTTGGCACCGGATTCTTTGTTGCCGTTGAATTTTCCCTTGTCGCCCTTGATCAATCCACCGTCCAGCGGGCCGTGAATGACGGGGACAAGGCAGCCCAGCCGCTTCTGCGCTGCCTGAAATCCCTGTCCACGCAGCTCTCCAGCTGCCAGCTGGGCATCACCTTGACCACGCTGCTGACAGGTTTCCTGATGGAGCCGTCCCTTGGCGTGCTGCTGGCTGCACCGCTGGCTGCGGTGGGAGTCCCGGAACCAGCTGTTGCCGGCTTTGCACTTGCCTTGGCCATGCTGATCGCAACGCTCCTGTCCATGTTGATTGGCGAGTTGGTGCCGAAGAACATGGCCATCGCCAAGTCCTTTGAAATTGGCAAGGCAGTGGCCAGGCCGCAGCTGGTTTTCACCGCCGTGTTCAAGCCGGCCATCGTGGTCCTGAATGGTTTCTCCAACAAGGTCCTGAACCTTTTCGGCATGGAAGCGAAGGAGGAAATCTCCGGTGCGCGGTCCCCGGCCGAGCTGGCGTCCCTTGTCCGCCGCTCGGCAGCCATGGGCACCTTGGATGTTGCCACCGCAACTTTCGTGGCACGCACCTTGAGCTTTTCCCAGCGCACGGCAGCAGATGTCATGACCCCGCGCATGCGGGTGGAAACCATTGAAAGCACCAAATCTGTCGACGAGATCATCGACGTGGCCCGGCGAACCGGCTATTCCAGGTTTCCCGTCATCGGAGAATCGGCCGACCAGATCCTTGGTGTTGTGCACCTGAAAAAGGCCGTCTCCATTCCGTTCCACAAACGCTCGGACATCGAAGTGGGCGCCATCATGACCGACGTATTGCGCGTCCCTGAAACCGTCCATCTCGATGCCTTGATTCTTGAACTGCGTGAAGGAAACCTCCAGATGGCAGTCGTCCAGGACGAATACGGTGGCACGGCCGGCGTCACAACCCTTGAGGACCTCGTGGAAGAAATCGTCGGCGAAGTCTCCGATGAACACGACAGGGTCAAGCCCGGCATCCTCCTGGCGGCCGACGGGACCTGGTTCTTTCCGGGACTCATGCGCCCCGACGAGGTCTCCGAACGCATTGGCCCGCTCAATGTCCCCGATGAGGCCGGCTATGAAACCGTTGGCGGCTTCATGATGGCCGAACTGGGCCGCATCGCCGTGGCTGGGGACACCGTGGCCGTGGAAGGCGGGCTGCTGGTTGTTGACAGGGTTGAACGACGTCGGATCGACAGGATCCGCTTCATTGCGGCGCCTGTCCCCGATGCCAGCGAAGCAGACGGGGCTGCCGCGGCAGGTGGTTCGCTGTGAGCCCCTGGGCCGGAATTGCCTGGCTGGTGGTGCTGTTGCTCGGCAACGCCTTCTTTGTTGCCGCAGAGTTTGCCGTCATGACTGCGCGTCGCAGCCAGATTGAACCTCTGGCGGACGCAGGTTCCAAACGGGCCAAGATCACCCTTGGTGCGATGGAAAACGTCTCCTTGATGCTGGCCTGTTCGCAGTTGGGCATCACCGTGTGCTCGCTGCTGATCTTGAATGTCTCCGAGCCTGCCATCCACCACCTGCTGGCTGCGCCGCTGCATGCCGTCGGCGTGCAGGACAACATCGCCGCACCCACGGCCTTTGTGATTACGCTGGCCCTGGTGACCTTCCTGCATGTGACCTTTGGTGAAATGGTGCCGAAGAACATGAGCGTGTCGGCCGCAGACAAGGCTGCCCTCCTGCTGGCCCCGCCGCTTGTGCTCATTGGCAAGGTGGTGTGGCCCGTCATCGTGGCGTTGAACTGGACGGCCAACCACATCGTGCGCTTGTTTGGCATCGTGCCCCAGGACGAGGTGTCCTCCAGCTTCACCTTGGAAGAGGTGCAGTCAATTGTGGAGGAATCCACCCGCAGCGGGCTGGTGGACGACCAAACCGGGCTGATCACCGGCGCCTTGGAATTCTCCTCCCAAACAGCGCAGGGCATCATGGTTCCGCTGGCTGATCTGGTGACACTGTCGGCCGACGCAACACCCGTTGACTTTGAACATCTGGTGGGCAAGACAGGGTTCTCAAGGTTCCTGTTTGCCGATGCGGAGGGGACCCTTTTGGGCTACCTGCACCTTAAGGACGTGCTGCGAATTCCCATTGAACGGTACCAGCTGCCGATCGGAGAAAGCCGGGTCCGCTCCATGGTGAACCTGCAGGCCAATGAGGAGATTGAGGATGTGCTGGGCACCATGCAGCGCACCGGATCCCACATGGCACGGGTCATCGACGGGAACGAACAAACCATTGGTGTTTTGTTCCTTGAGGATGTGATTGAGCAGTTGGTCGGTGAGATCCGAGACGCCACGCAAACCCACATCCAGGAGCGCAGGAAGGCTTGATGCGAACGGTTCCCAATATGGGCTATGCTGGTTCTTATTAGTAACAGTTCTCATTAGCACCCCTTGAAGGAATCACATGTCGCAAACCCGCCGCACACTGCTTTTGCTTGGTGCAACCTTGGCCGCCGCACTTTCGCTGGGCGCCTGCAGTGGCGGCGGGGCCGACAGCAGCGCGGCGGACGATGGCACCGTGTCAGTCGTGGCCACCACGAATGTTTACGCGGACATTGCGCAGGCAGTTGGCGGGGACCATGTCACTGTGCACGCCATCATCTCCAACGCCAATGCCGACCCCCACGGGTACGAAGCCAATGCCCAGGACAAACTGGCCGTGTCGAAGGCCCGGATCGGCATTGAAAACGGCGGCGGCTACGATGACTTCTTCAACCAACTGGCCAAGGGGCAGCTGGACAGCGACGAGATCGTCAATGTCAGCGAGCTCTCCGGCCTGGACACGGGCGCGGACTTCAATGAGCACGTCTGGTATTCACTTCCCACCATGTCCAAGCTTGCTGACGATCTCGCCGCCCGCTTCACCACAGCCCTGCCGGCGGAAGCGGCCAGCTTCACCGCCCAGGCCGACGCGTTCAAGGCAAAGTTGCAGGACCTTGAAACCCGTCTGGGTGAGCTAAAAAAGTCCCATGACGGCGCCGCCGTCGCCGTCACCGAGCCTGTCCCGATGTACCTGCTGGAGGAAGCCGGCCTGGTCAACAAGACACCGGCAAAATTCACCGAGGCCGTTGAAAACGGCGCGGACGTTCCCGCCACGACCGTGGCTGCAACGCTTGCGTTGGTAACGTCCGGAAACCTCGCCCTGGTGGCGTACAACGAGCAGACCGAGGGGCCGCAGACAAAGGAAGTCAAGGCCGCCGCTGAGAGTGCGGGCGTGCCGGTGGTGGACTTCGCGGAGACCCTTCCCGCCGACAGCAGCTACCTGGACTGGATGCTTGGTAATGTTGCTAACTTGGAACAAGGACTAAAAACTGTGGCCGGCAAATGACCGCGCCGGCTGCCGCCGTCATCACGCTCAAGCGCGCCACCTTGAAATACGGCACCCGAACCCTCTGGCAGGACCTCAATCTGGAGGTGCGCCCGGGCGAATTTCTTGCCGTCCTGGGTGCCAACGGCAGCGGAAAGACCAGCTTCCTGAAAATCCTGTTGGGCTTGTCGCCGTTGAGTTCGGGACAATTGACGGTCGACGGCGCACCCGCCAGACGCGGCAACCGCGCCATCGGCTACGTCCCCCAACAAAAGAACTTTGCCGCCGACACCGCCCTGCGCGCCCGCGACCTGGTGGGACTTGGCATTGACGGCGATAAATGGGGCTTCCGGATCCGCAGCGGCGCGTACCGCAAACGGGTGGATGAACTGCTGGAAATGGTCGGCGCCACAAGCTACGGGCGCATCCCCGTGGGAATGCTCTCCGGCGGTGAGCAGCAACGACTGCGGATCGCCCAGGCCATGGCCGCCAACCCCAAGGTCCTGCTGTGTGACGAGCCGCTGCTCTCCCTTGACATGCATCACCAAAAGGCCGTGAGCGCCCTTGTGGGCGAACAAGCCAAGGTGAACGGGACCGCCGTCGTCTTTGTCACGCATGAAATCAACCCAATCCTGGAACACGTGGACAGGGTGCTGTACCTGGCCGGAGGGCGGTTCACCCTGGGCACGCCCGAGGAGGTCATGCGCTCGGACGTGCTGTCCAAGCTGTACGGGACCAGGGTTGAGGTGCTCAATATCGACGGCAGGCTGGTAGTTGTGGGCCGACCGGATTCGATGGTGGACGGGCATGATCACCCGGAAGCCGGACACACCGGACACAGCCACACCGCAGCCGGGCTGCCCGGACATGACCGGGAGGCCGCGGCCATCGCCGGCGGCGCACACGGACAGGGAGTGTTATGAACTGGCCGGACATCAGCGATGCGGTCCTTAACTTTTCCAACTACGGCGAGCTGCTGCCGTTGTTCCGGGACACCTTGCTGGCAGGTGCCATCCTGGGTGTCGTTGGCGGGCTGATCGGCACGTTTGTCATGATGCGCGACCTTGCCTTTGCGGTGCATGGCATTGCCGAGCTTTCCTTTGCCGGGGCAGCCTTTGCGCTGCTGATCGGCGCCGACGTGATCTTCGGGTCCCTCGTTGGGTCAATCTTCGCCGCGCTGCTGCTGGGCGTGATGGGGGTGCGGGCCAGGGAGAAAAATTCCGTCATTGGGGTCATCATGCCCTTTGGCCTGGGCCTTGGAATCTTGTTCCTGTCGCTGTATCAGGGCCGTTCCGCCAACAAGTTTGGTCTGTTGACGGGCCAGATTGTTTCGGTTGATTCAACCCAGCTCTCTGTCCTGGCAGGCACCGCGCTTGTGGTTGTGGCCGGGCTGGCGTTGATTTGGCGGCCGCTGACATTTGCCAGCGCCGACCCCGACATTGCAACGGCGCGCGGGGTCTCCGTGCGGACGCTGTCGCTGGCATTCATGTTTCTGTTGGGCATCGCCGTCGCCCTGTCGATCCAGGTGGTTGGTGCGCTGCTGGTGCTGGCATTGCTGATCACCCCGGCTGCCGCCGCCCTGCAGGTTACGGCGGCCCCGCGCATGGTTGTGCTGCTCAGCGTGGCCTTCGCGATGGTCTCAACTGTCGGCGGCATCATGCTGGCACTCGGTGGCAGCATCCCGATCAGCCCGTACGTGACAACCTTGTCGTTCGTGATTTACCTGATCTGCCGTGTGGCCGGCTCGTGGCGCAGGCGCCGTGGCTGGTCCACGCGGCCGGCCGTGGGCGCCGCAGCTTAAAAGCTGCGCCAAATACACTGTTGGCGGTGCGCTGAGGCAAGGGTCTAGCGTTGATGCATGGACTGGTTCAGCGCCGGCTGGTGGGGCACCGGCGACTACGATGTTGCCCGCTTTGTGCTGCAGCGGGGCATCGCCGCCGTCTACGTGATCGCGTTTGTTTCCAGCGCGCTGCAATTCCCCGCATTGCTGGGGGAGCGCGGGCTGCTTCCCGTGCCGCGATATCTTGGCCGTGTGGCGCGCACGCCCGGTCCCACCTTGTTCCGCCGGCACTATTCGGACGCGCTGCTGCGCACCGTCGCCTGGACGGGGGCGGCACTGGGTGCGGCCGTGGTGCTGGGCCTGCCCCAACGCGGCCCGGCTTGGCTGCCGATGCTCGCCTTCCTGGCCATGTGGCTGCTGTACATGTCGATAGTGAATGTCGGCCAGGTCTTTTACGGCTTTGGCTGGGAGATCCTGCTGCTCGAGGCAGGCTTCCTGGCCGCCTTCCTCGGCTCGGATGAAACCACGACGCCGGTCATTACGCTTTGGCTGTTTCGCTGGCTGGTGTTTCGGCTTGAGTTTGGTGCCGGCATGATCAAAATGCGCGGCGACGGGGCGTGGCGCGACCTCACGGCACTCTACTACCATCACGAGACCCAGCCGATGCCGAATCCGCTCAGCTGGTGGTTCCACCACCTGCCCAAGCCGCTGCACAGGGTGGAGGTGCTGGGGAACCACTTTGCCCAACTGGTGGTGCCGTTCCTGCTTTTCGCACCGCAGCCCGTTGCCGGCTGGGCCGCGGCGGCCGTGGTTGTGACGCAGTTGTGGCTGGTGCTTTCGGGCAACTTTGCCTGGCTGAACGCCCTGACGCTGGTGCTGGCCTTCTCGGCGGTGGGCGACGGAGTGCTGCCAGTTTTCAGAAACCCCGAGGGGGCCGGGGCTCTGCCGGGAGGGGCCCTGGTGCCGGGCATGCCGGACTGGTTCACCGCCGTCGTGCTGGGACTGGGCGTGCTGATGCTGGCTTTGAGCTGGCGGCCGCTGAAGAACCTGTTCTCGCCGAACCAGGCCATGAATGCCAGCTTCAACCGGTGGCGGCTGGGCAACGCCTATGGCGCGTTTGGCTCCATCACCCGGGACCGGCTCGAGGTTGTCGTGGAGGGCTGGGACGGGAAGGGCTGGCGCGAATATGGCTTCCGCGGCAAACCGGGCGACCCCGGCCGGATGCCCCGGCAATTTGCGCCGTACCACCTGCGGCTTGACTGGATGATGTGGTTTCTGGCGCTGGGGCAGCCGGGCATGAACTGGTTCATGCCGTTGCTGCGGCGATTGCTGGCAGCCGATCCGGCCACGCTGAAGCTGCTGCGCCACGACCCGTTCAACGGGAAGCCGCCGCAACAGGTGCGGGCGCGTGTTTTTGCCTACCGGTATACGAGCTGGCGCGAATGGCGCGGGACCGGAAACTGGTGGGTGCGGGAGGTGCTGGGGGATTTAGTGCCGCCGATGGACTGACCCGCGAAACTGTGGGCGGCCTACGTCGTGGCTGAGCACTCCGGGCACAGGCCGTAGATTTCCACCGTGTGCTGGACCTGGGTGAAGCCGTTTTCGGCCGCGATGCGGGCTGCCCAGCTCTCCACGGCCGGCGCTTCAACCTCCACCGTTTTACCGCAGTTGCGGCACAGCAGGTGGTGGTGGTGGCTCGTGGCGTTGCAGCGGCGGTAGACGGCTTCGCCCTCGCCGTTGCGCAGCGTGTCCAGCAGGCCTTCCTCGGCCATGGAGGCCAGGATCCTGTAAGTGGTGGCCAGGGAAACCCGGGTGCCTTGCTCGTGCAGCTTGCGGTGCAGTTCCTGCGTGCTGACAAAGTCATCCAAGGTGTCCATGGCGGCGCTGATGGCAACACGCTGCTTGGTGACGCGCTGCTCCTTCACCGGGACATCTGACATTGTGCCAACTCATTTCCTCGTTGCTGGATTCAATCAACCAGCCTATCGCACCTGTTGGTGAAGACTCTTGTTGGCGGCCCATGGCCGGGCCGGGGATACGGGCATATGCTGGCAGCATGTTGCTCACAAAGTACACCCACGCCTGTGTCCGCCTCGAACAGGACGGGCGGGTGCTGGTTCTTGACCCGGGCGTCTTTTCAGAATCGGCCACGGCCCTTGCCGGGGCCGACGCCGTGCTTATCACGCACGAACACGCCGACCACTACGACGGCGACGCACTCACCACAGCCCTGGCGGAGTCGGCCGAGCTGATTGTGTACGCCCCGGCCGGCGTGGCCCGCGACTTGCGCGTGCGGGCACCCGGGCACGACGGGCAGATTCTTGACGCCGCACCCGGGGACACCTTTACGGCGGCAGGCTTCGCCGTGCAGTGCTTTGGCGGCCAGCACGCCGTCATTCATCCGACGATGCCCATTGTGGCCAATGTCGGCTACTTGATTGACGACGACGTCTACCACCCGGGCGACGCCCTGACAGTCCCTGACGGGGTGAGTGTTGGCACGCTTTTGGTGCCGGTCCATGCACCGTGGTCAAAGGTGTCCGAGGTGGTGGACTTTGTTGTCTCGGTGCGGGCACCGCAGGCCTTCCAGATCCACGACGGGCTGCTCAATGAGCAGGGCCTGGCGTTCACGGAGTCCCACATCGCCAGGATCGGCGGGCGCCACGGCGTCACGTTCCGGCACCTGCACACCGGACAGTCGGTGGAAATCTAGCAGCCAGCTGCCCGGCGGGCGGTCCGTCCACGCCGGCCGCCCACGCGGCCGGACTGGGCTCAGCCGTGCCACACCCCGCTGGAGAAGAAGCTTTCGATGGCCTGCAGATGGGGTGCCGGGTCGAGCGCCTTCTCCGCCAGCCACGCAGGGTTGTTGTAGCTGCCCGCATAGCGTTCACCGCCGTCGCACATGAGCGTGACGATGCTGCCACTTTCACCCTTGGCCACCATGTCCGCGACCAGCTGCCACACGCCCCACAGGTTGGTTCCGGTGGACGGGCCGGCATGCAGCCCGGTCAGCTGCTCGAAGTGCTGCATGGCTGCGACGGAGGCGCCGTCGGGGATGACCATCATGGCGTCAATCACGCCGGGGACAAAGCTGGGCTCCACGCGCGGGCGGCCGATGCCCTCGATGCGTGAGGAATTGCCCGTGACAACCGACAGGTCACCGTTCTTCCACGCCGGGAAAAACGCCGAGCCCTCCGGGTCAACCACGGCCAGCTGCGAGGAATGGCCGTGATAGCGGATGTAGCGGCCGATCGTCGCGGAGGTGCCGCCGGTGCCCGCACCCACAACCACCCAGGCCGGTTCGGGGAAGCGTTCATGCTCCAGCTGGCTGAAAATGGACTCGGCAATGTTGTTGTTCCCGCGCCAGTCGGTGGCCCGCTCCGCATAGGTGAACTGGTCCATGTAATGCCCGTTGCTTTCGGCGGCGATGGCAGCAGCTGCCGAATACACCTCGTCGGCGTGGTCAACAAAGTGGCAGCGGCCGCCAAACTGCTCGATGAGTGCGATCTTTTCCGGGCTCGTTGAGCTGGTCATGACGGCCACAAAATCCAGGCCAAGCAGCTGCGCAAAGTACGCTTCGGAGACGGCCGTGCTGCCCGAACTGGCCTCCACAACGGTGGTCCCCTCGTTGATCCAGCCGTTGACCAGCCCAAAGAGGAACAAGGAGCGGGCCAGGCGGTGCTTCAGGCTGCCGGTCCGGTGGCAGGACTCATCCTTGACATAGAGGTCCACACCCCACTGGGCGGGCAGCTCGATCTTGTACAGGTGGGTGTCGGCCGAGCGGTTGTTTTCCGCCTGGACCTTGCCGATGGCGCTGCGGGTCCACGACCAGTCGGCTTGCGCAGTGGGCGTGGAGGCGGGGTGTTCGGCAGCGGGGTTCATGAAGTCAAGTCTATGCACTGCCGTGGATTGGTCTGGCGTAGATTAGTCCGTGGAGCCCAGCCAACCCTGTCCCAGGAGCCGAAAATGAACGTTTTGATGAGTGTTGCAAGCCTCAACGAGCGGCTGGCCGCCGGTCAACGAACCGTGATCCTGGACGTGCGCTGGGTGCTGGGCGACCCCCACGGCCATGAGCAGTATCTCGCCGGCCACATTCCCGGCGCCGTCTTCGTCGACATGAATTCCCAGCTGGCCTCCCACGGCCGCCCCGAAGACGGCCGCCACCCCTTGCCCGCTGAGTCAGACTTCGCCGAAACCGTGCGCGCCTGGGGCATCAATGCCGGTGACACCGTTGTGGTTTACGACGACGCCGGTGCTGCCGCGGCCGCCCGGGCATGGTGGCTTTTGCGCCATGCAGGCCTGGGCAGCATTTACCTGCTCGACGGCGGACTGGCAGCCTGGCGTGCCGCCCGCCTGCCGCTCGCCGAAGGGGAGGTGCACGCGGAGCCAGGTGACGCCGTCGTGCATTTTGGGACTTTGGGAACCATTGACGGCGACGCTGCTGCCAATTGGGACGGGATTTTGCTTGATGCCCGGGCGGGGGAGCGGTACCGGGGTGAGGTCGAGCCCATGGATCCGCAGGCCGGGCACATTCCGGGGGCCGTGAGCGCGCCGACCAGCGAGAATTTGGCGCCCGACAAGACATTTCTTCCGGCGGACGGGCTGCGGGCCAGATTTGCGGCGCTGGGTGTTGCGCCGGGGAGTGCCGTGGCCGTGTATTGCGGATCCGGAGTGACGGCGGCGCACCAGATTGCCGCGCTTGAAATTGCCGGGTTCACGGCAGCGTTGTATCCGGGGTCGTGGTCGGCCTGGTCAAATCAGCCGGGACGTCCCGTTGCGACCGGCGCTGGTGAGACGGGCGCTGTCGGGACGGGCGCCAACGGAGATAGGGTTGAAGCATGACCCAAGTTAAAGCTTATGCAGCCGTTTCAGCCACGTCCGGGCTCCGGCCCAGCTCCATCGACCGCCGCGAACCCGGCGCCCACGATGTGGAAATCGCCATTGAATTTTGCGGGTTGTGCCACTCGGATGTGCACACCATCCGCTCCGAATGGGGACAGGCCAAATACCCGCTGGTGCCCGGCCACGAGATTGTCGGCATTGTCAGCCGCGTCGGCGATTCCGTTGAGGGCTTCACCATTGGCCAGCGTGTCGGCGTCGGCTGCATGGTGGATTCCTGCCGCGAGTGCGACTCCTGCCTTGAAGGCTTTGAGCAGTACTGCGAGGCAGGCAACATTGGCACCTACGGCGCGGCAGACCGCCGCAACGGCGGGACGATCACCCAGGGCGGCTACGCACAGGGCATTGTGGTGGACGAAAACTATGTGCTGCACATTCCCGAGGGCATGGACCCGGCGGCCACCGCGCCCCTGCTGTGTGCCGGCGTCACCACCTACTCGCCGCTGCGCTACCTGGATGTCCAGGACCGCGACAAGGTCGGCGTGATCGGCCTGGGCGGTCTTGGCCACATGGGTGTGAAGATCGCGAAGGCGCTCGGCGCAACCGTGACGGTGTTCACCACGTCCCCGGCCAAGGTTGATGCCGCCCTTGCCCTCGGGGCCGACGCCGTCGTGGTGTCCACCGACAAGGAGGCCATGGCCGCGGCCAAGCAGTCCCTGAACGCGATCCTGGACACCGTGGCGGCCGTTCACGACCTCAATCCGTACCTGCGCACGCTCGCCCGCGACGGCGCGTTGATCCAGCTGGGGCTGCCGTCTGAGACGATGCCGGCGGTGGATCCGGGGCTGCTGATCCGCAAGCGCCTGGCCTACGGCGGGTCGCTCATCGGCGGCATTGCGGAGACCCAGGAAATGCTTGATTTCTGTGCAGAGCACGGCGTTGTCTCCGACATTGAACTGGTCTCCGCCACCGAGCTGGACGGCGCCTACGACCGCATGGTTGCCGGCGACGTCAAGTACCGCTTTGTGCTTGACGCGGCCACCCTTTAACCCGCCAGTCCGCCTGGTTCCGTTCCCCTTGTTAAGGAGCAATTCTTGAGCACCTTGTTTAGCAAAATAATCAATGGCGACATCCCCGGCCGTTTCGTTTGGCAGGACGAGGACTGCGTGTCGTTCCTGACCATCGGGCCCCTGACCGACGGGCATGTGCTGGTTGTCCCGCGTCTGGAGGTGGACAAGTGGACGGACGCCGCCCCTGGGCTGGTCACGAAGCTGATGGCCGTGGCCCAGACGATCGGCCAGGCCCAGGTTGCTGCCTTTGGTGCACCCCGCGCCGGCCTGACCATCGCCGGTTTTGAAGTGGAGCACCTGCATGTGCACGTGTTCCCGGCCTACGGGCTGGAAAACTTCGACTTCGGCACCGTTGACAACAATCCGGACCCCGCAGCCATGGACGCAAATGCCGAGAAGCTGCGCGTGGCCCTGCGCGCGGCCGGCCACGGTGCGTTCGTCCCCGAGGCCTAGACGCTCCGGCATGTAACGGGGTGTTTTTCCCGACGCTCCCTCACATAATGTGGGGGAGCGTTTGTCGTGGGCGCTGACTTCATGGACGCTGACTTCCGGGGCAACGACGACGGCGGGTCCCGGCATGCGCCGCCGTGTCACGTCCCGTTGGGCTTAGCTGGCGCCGCGGGTGGAGCCCTCCAACGGGACGAACGCTGCCCGGAAGATCGCCCGCGCCCGTGCGGCCGCCCCGGGGCGCTCGACGTCCGGGGTACGGGCCAGCAGGAACGCCAGCATCGAGATGGCAAGCATGACGTCGGCCGTTTCCACGTGCAGGGCTATGCGCCCCTGTCCTTGGTCCCGAGCCAGCAGGGACGCGGCAACCGCCGTCATGCGAGTGGCGAGGTGTTCGGCCCGCTGGTCGTTGTGCTCGGACGTGATCAAGTCGATGAGCGCCGCCCCGGCCATGACTTGCTCGGCCACGCTGTCAAAAAGGTCCACGAGCGTTGTTTCTGAGCGTGCCCCCAGTTCTTCAAGGTCCGTGATGTTGTCATCAAAGACCGCCACCGCCAAGGCAATCCTGTCGGGGAAATGCCGGTAGAGGCTGCCCTGTCCCACACCCGCCCTCCGCGCCACGGAACTCAGCGGCGCCATGAACCCGCCCTCGGCAAAAACCTCCCGGGCGGCTGCTATCAAGGCTGCCCGATTGGCGGGTCCGGCACTGGGCCCAAGATTGGCTTTCGGTTTCGTCGACACAGGCATAGTCTATAACCGGACAGTGTTGTCCGGTAGGACTGGAGAAAGTAACCTGAGTCATCATGAACGGATGGCACCGCCAAGTTGACCTTTGTCGGTCTCGGCGCGCGCCATGCCGGCGAGCACTTAATCTTGTCCACCACCCAACAAAGCAGTTCACCCCGACCCATGAAACGGAGACTTTGCTTCCATGAGCAACAACCCCAATAACCTCAGCGGCGATTCAACTGTCGGAACCTGGCTGGCCGATCCCGCGGGCGGCCCCGTGCTCCGCACGATGTTGGCGCAAGGCGGGCAGGACGGCGAATCTCTGCGGCCCGTGGCCAAATTGGCACTGAATCGCCTGGTGGAAGTCAGCCAAGGCGCGTTCACCCAAGAAATGGTGGACGGCCTGGTGCAGCGTGTCGAAGCAGGGGACATTCCCGCCGAAGCGGCTCAGACAGCGTCCGCATCCACTGGGCAGGCAGAGGCGGCACCTGCCGTTGAAACGCCGGCCTGGGTGGAGCAGGTCACGGCAGGCCGCTTCTCCGGCAAAACCATCATCATCACAGGTGCCGGCTCGGGGATCGGCCGGGCGACTGCGTCGCGGGTTGCCCGCGAAGGAGGCCGCGTCATCGCCGTCGACATCTCCACAGAGCGCCTGGCCGATTTTGCTGCTGCACTGCCCGACGGCGACATTGTCACGGTCGCTGGGGACATCACCGACAACGCCGCCGTGGCCGCCATCGTCGAGGCGGCCGGAGAACGCATTGACGGGCTGGCGAACATCGCCGGGATCATGGACAACATGACACCCGTGCACGAAGTTTCTGATGAGATCTGGAACCGCGTGTTCAACATCAACGTCACGGGCACCATGAAGCTCATGCGCGCGGTGGTTCCGGCCATGCTGGCACAGGCTCAGGGCTCAATCGTCAATGTGGCCTCCGAGGCGGCCCTGCGCGGGTCCGCCGCCGGTGCCGCCTACACGGCGTCCAAGCACGCCGTAGCCGGCCTGACGAAGAGCAGCGCGTTCATGTACGGGCCCAGCGGCATCCGCGTCAACGCCGTGGCGCCGGGCCCCGTCATCACCAATATCGAGGCCAAATTCGATTCCCCGCTGGGGGCCGCACGCGTCCGCCGGGCCATGGCGATCCTGCCCGACGCCGTTGAGGGGGATGCACTCGCCGCCTCCATCACGTTCCTGCTCAGCGACGACGGCGTGAACGTCAACGGTGTGATCCTGCCCTCCGACGGCGGCTGGTCCGCAGCCTAAGCCTTGATCCACCGATAAATTTTGGGGCTGCTACGGCGTTTTAAACACGAAATGCCCGTCTTTTAGGGGAAAATATGGCTTACCACAGTCAAATTTTCATACC
>NZ_JBQSVT010000052.1:0-23426 GCF_052376555.1 Specibacter sp. AOP5-B1-6 | reverse complement strand
CCACCGTCTGCCCGGCCGGAATGTGCAGATCCAGATGCGGCAGGACCACCGGCCCGTTGCCGTAACGGAACTCCGCGCCGGTGAAGCGGATGTCGCCGCTGGCCGCGGACAGCGGGACCGGATGCCGCGGCGGCCGCACCGTGGGCACCTCCTCCAACAGCCCGGAGACCTTCTCCAGCGCGGCCTGGGCCGACTGGAACGAGTTGTAGAACATGGCCATCTGGCCCACCGGCTGGAAGAAGCGCTTGGTGGCCAGCAGCAGGGCCAGCAGGGCGCCGACCTCCAACGCGCCGCCAAGCACGCGGAAACCGCCGGCCAGCAACACCACTGCCACCGCCACGTTGCCGATGAGCACCAGGCCGGGCTGGAAGATGCCGTTGAGGTTGATCGAGCGGACCGTCACCCGGCGGTAGTCCTCGGCGAGCTCTTCGTACCGGGCCGCGTTCTCCTTCTCCCGGCGGAACGCCTTGACGGCACGAACGCCCGTCATGGTCTCAATAAAGTGCACAATCAGCCCGGCGGAGACCACCCGTGAGGAGCGGTATGCCGCCTGCGAACGCTTTTGGTACCAGCGCGAGAGCAGGAACATCGGCACGGCCGACGCCATCACCAGCAGGCCCGTGATCCAGTCAAGCGAGAAGATGGACACCGCCGTCAACACCATGAACACCAGCCCGGAGGCGAGCGAGGAAATGCCCGAATCCAGCAGCTCGCGCAGCGCCTCCAGGTCCGAGGTCTGCCGCGAAATGATCCGCCCCGACGTGTAGCCCTCATGGAATTCCATGCTCAGCCGCTGCGTGTGCCGAAACACCTGCAGCCGCAGGTCCAGCAGCATGGCCTGGCTCAGCCGCGCCGTCGCCGTCAGATACGCCGCCGTGAGCCACGAACCAATCACGGCGGCCAGCGCGTAGCCGCCGCCGGTGACGACCAGCGGAACGGCGGAGGCCCCGGATTGCGTTGTCAGCGCGGGCAGCGCCGAGTCGATCCCGAACGCAATGAGCAGCGGACCTGCCACCTTCGCCGCCTGCGACAGCACCACGAGCGCCACCGTGATGGCAAAACGCAGCCGCACCGGGCGCAGCAGCACGCCGAGCAGCCGGACCGACCGCTGCCGCACGGCACGGCTGGCCTCGCGGCTGAGGTCCACACGGTCCTCGTTGGCGGTGCCCTGCGGTGCCGGTATTCGGCCGGCCTTTGTCGCCGGAACGCTGTTCCCCGGAATGCTCGACGCCGGAACCTCCTTGCGCCTGTTCCTGCGGCTCATGCGCCCGCCCCTTTCTGCACAGTATTGATTGGGCCGCTGTTGAGTGGGCCGGTATTGCCCGGGCCGGTGTTCGGCGGGCGGGAGCGTGGCGCCCCGGTGTTCAACGCCCCGGTGTCCAACGGTTCGGCGCCGAGGTCGTCCGGGAGGTCGTCGTCCGCGCCCGTGTCCAGGTCGCGGGGTTCCTCGGTGAGGCTGGCCAGCACGTATCTGTAGTGGCTGTTGCCGGCGAGCAGTTCGGCATGGGTGCCGACCGCCGTGATGCGGCCTTCCTGCAGTAGCGCCACCCGATCGGCCATGGCTACGGTGGACGGCCGGTGGGCCACGATCAACGTCGTGGTCCCGGCCAGTTCTGACCGCAGCCGCCCGGTCACACGCTCCTCGGTATTGACGTCCAGGGCGGACAGCGGGTCATCTAGCACCAGCACGGCCGGGCGCGCGGCGATGGCCCGGGCCAGTGCGATGCGCTGGCGCTGGCCGCCGGACAGGCTCAAACCTTCCTCGCCGATCAGCGTGTCCACGCCGTTGGCAAGGGTGTGTGCGAATCCTGCCTGTGCCACGTCAAGTGCGCGTTCCAGGACGTCGTCGGGGGACAGCCCGGGATGGTCCGCGGCACCGAGCAGCACATTCCCGCGCACTGAATGCGAGAACAAGGTGGTGTCCTCAAACGCAACGGAGACGTGCCGGCGCAATACGGCCAAGGGCAGCTGGCGGATGTCCGTTCCGTCCAGCAGCACGGCCCCGGCGGTGACATCAAACAAGCGGGGGACCAGGTTCAGCAGCGCGCTTTTGCCGCTGCCCGTGACGCCCACCAGCGCCATGGTTTCGCCAGCCCGCAGGGAAAGGTTGATGCCGTTGAGCAGGTCCGGGGTGCCGTCCGGGGTGTCCGGGAATCGGAAGTGGACATCGCGGAATTCAAGTTCCCCGCGCACAGCCGGCAGCATGGCCGGGGTGTCCGGATCGGTGATCGTGTTCACGGCGTCCATGACCTCAAAATGCCGGTCAAGGGCGGTTTTGGCGGCGAAGGTCATGGCCAGCAGCGGGCCCATCGATTCCACCGGGCCGGCCACGACGGCAGCCGTGGCGAAGAACGCGACCAGGGCCCCGACGTCGAGCTTGCCATCGGAGACCAGCAGGATGCCGACCACCAGGCCCGCACCCAGGGCAAGTTCGGGCAGCAGGGTGACGACGAGCGAGAACACGGCGAGGGACTTGGCCTTGTGGATTTCGGTGCTCTGGAGTTCCTGCGCCTGGCTGGCGAAGGAATCCAGTGCCTCCTGGCCGCGGCCGAACGCCTTGAGCACGCGGATGCCGTGGACGGATTCCTCGACGGTGGTGGCGAGGTCGCCGGCCTGGTCCTGGCTCTTGCGGCTGACCTGCCCGTAGCTGCGCCGAAAACGGTAGCCGAAGATGACGATGGGGACGGCGGCGGCCAGGAAAATCAAGCCCAGCTCCCAGCTCATGGCGAACATCAAAGCCACGCCGATCGCCACGGTCAGCGCCGTGACCACCAGCATGATCGCGCCAAACGCCATCCAGCGGCGCATGAAGTTCAAGTCGCTCATGGCCCGGCTGAGCAGCTGTCCGGAGCCCCAGCGGTCGTGGAATTCCACGGCGAGATTTTGCAGATGGCGGTAGAACGAGGTCCGCATGCGGGTTTCCACCGTGGTGACCGGGACAATCACAAACTGCCGGCGCAGGGCGATCAGCCCGGCTTCGAGAATGCCAAGGACAAGCACGACGCCGGCCCCCACCCACAGTGCCTGCGTGCCGGTTCCCGGTTGCAGGGCAGTGTTGACGAGGGAGCGGTACACCTGCGGGACCGCAAGGGCCACGGCGCTGGCGGCCACGGCGGAGAGCAAGCCCCAGATCAGCGGCCACATGATCGGCCGAAGCTGCGGGGCCAAGCGGCCAAGTGTATGGAAAAGTGTGCTGGTGTCGTTGTTCGCCATGCGGTGTTGTGACAGCCCCCAAGCCTGGATTTCCTTCTGGATTTTCCACCCTACGCCACTCGCGGCGATGCTGACCGGCGGCCACCCCCGGCCCGGCAGCTTGCCCGGTTGTCCGGCACCTTGCCCGGCAACCAAATTGGCGGCGCTGGTAGTTTGGGCGCATGGGCGCACAAAAAATGATGGAGTCGCTGGCCGAGGTCTTGGATGGGCACCGCTGGGAGGAACTGCCGGCCCTGCTGCACCCGAACTTCTACTGCCGCTACGTGCACACGGGTGAAACCTTTGACCGCGATGCCTGGGTGCTGGTGAATGCCCAGTATCCGGGATTTCAGCACTTCGTGCTGCAGGAGTGTGTGGCCGACGGCGACCGCGCCGCCGGGCGTGCCCACGTCACCGGGATCAGCCAGGGCCGGCTGCAGCACTTCGAGGTGGCAAGCTTCATTGCGGTGCGCGACGGGCTCATCGCCGACATGACCGAGGTGTGGACGGACGTTGACGAGGTGGCTCCCGCCGGGACCCGCCCGGCCTAGTGTCCCGCGTTCGGCCTGGCGGCACGCGGCCAGCTCCGGTCGGCATTCGGCCGGTCGGCACGCAACAGACCCGGCGCGTAATAGTGCCGCGATTGCCCCCGCAGCACCCCAACATGACTTAGGTTAGTTGCTAAACAAAGTTCTAGCGTGGAGGAGTCGAAGTGGGCAAGCTGCAGGGAGCAAGCGTTCTTTTTGCCGGGGACAGTGTGACGGATTGCGGTCGCCGCGAGGATCCGCGGGGGCTTGGTGACGGCTATGTGAGCATGCTGGCCGCCGAG
The DNA here is from genome assembly GCF_052376555.1 of Specibacter sp. AOP5-B1-6. Lineage (NCBI taxonomy): Bacteria > Bacillati > Actinomycetota > Actinomycetes > Micrococcales > Micrococcaceae > Specibacter > Specibacter sp. AOP5-B1-6. Next base: position 19,405 of record NZ_JBQSVT010000052.1, on the reverse strand, counting down.
CTGGGCGAGCAGGGGGCCACCGTTGCCAACGTCGGCATCGGCGGTGACCGAGTGGTGGATTTGCAGCAGCGCTGGAGCGCCGATGTGGTGGGCGGCAACGCCGATGTGCTGTCGATTCTCGTGGGCATCAACGACACCTGGCGCCGCTTCGACAACGGCGACCCCACCTCCGCCGAAGCTTTTGAGGCCGGCTACCGGGATTTGCTGACCCAGGCGAAGCCGCACTTTGAACGGATCGTGCTGGTCCAGCCCTTCCTGCTGCCCGTCACGGAGGACCAGCGGGGGTGGGGCGAGGACCTGGCGGGAAAGCAGGAAGCGGTGGCCCGCCTGGCCGCAGAATTTGACGCTGTCTTGGTGCCCGCGCACGAGCAACTCAATGCCCGCGCTGCCAGCCTCGGCGGCAATGCAGCCCTGGCCGGCGACGGCGTCCACCCCACACCCCTGGGCCACGAACAATTGGCTGCGATCTGGCTGGCGGCAGTCAATGACCACCCCACCGCACCCGCAGCACCGGCGCCGGTCCAGCCCACGCACCTGCATTTGCGTGCAGCCGGGACGAGTGTTGTGCTCCGCCTGACCGAGCACGAGCTGCCCCAAATCCTGCACTGGGGCGCCGACCTCGGAGCAGTCGACGAGCACCAGCTGCAGCAGTTTGCCGCCAACGCCCAACCCGCCCTGGACAACTCGGTCGACGTGCCGGTGCGGATCAGCGTGGTGCCGGAACACTCCGCCGGGTGGATGGGCACACCCGGGTTGCGCGGCCACCGCAGCGGCAAGGCCTGGACTCCGCAGTTCAGTTCCCTGCGCCACACGGTGGAGGGGAATCACGTTGTCTCCCGCGCCGTCGACCATGAATCCCAGCTGGAACTGACCGTGGAAATGCAGCTGCTCGAATCCGGGCTCCTGCGCCTCCGGGCCACCGTGACAAACATGGGCGCCGGCGACTACAACGTGGAACAGCTGGTGGTGGCCCTCCCGGTGTCCGGCAGCGCCGTGGAAATTCTCGACAAGGCCGGGCGGTGGAGCAAGGAGCGCACACCCCAGCGGCGCGCCATCACCGTTGGCACGCACCTGCGCGAGAACCGCCGCGGACGCACGGGCGCCGACGCGGCGACGGTCCTGCTGGCCGGCGAACAAGGCTTCGGCTTTGGCGGCGGCGAGGTCTGGGGCTTGCATGTCGGCTTCAGCGGCAACCACCTCTCCTATGTGGAGCGCACCTCCGCCGGTAAGACCCTGCTGGGCGGCGGCGAGCTCCTGCTGCCCGGGGAAGTAGTGCTGGAAACGGCGGCCGGATACACCACGCCGTGGGTTTACGGCTGCCACGGAACGGGCATGGATGCGGCCGCACGGCAGTTCCACAACTACCTGCGCGCCCGGCCCCAACACCCGGCGTCGCCGCGGCCGGTCACGCTCAACACCTGGGAAGCGGTGTACTTTGACCATGATCTGACACGGCTTTTGGCGCTTGCGGACAAGGCTGCCGAGCTCGGTGTGGAACGCTTTGTGCTCGACGACGGCTGGTTCCGCGGGCGCCGCGATGATTCCGCCGGGCTGGGGGACTGGTATGTCGATGAGGGTGTCTGGCCGGCCGGGCTGCATCCGCTCACCAACCGCCTCGCCGAGCTGGGGATTGAATTCGGGCTCTGGTTTGAACCGGAGATGATCAACCCGGAATCGGATCTGGCCCGGGCCCACCCGGAATGGATGCTGGCGCCGGCCGGCCGCCTGCCGCTGCCGGCACGCCACCAGCAAGTGCTCAACCTTGCCATCCCCGAAGCCTTCGCGTTCATCAGGGACCGCATCAGCGAACTGGTGGGCCGCTACAACATCGCCTACCTGAAATGGGACCACAACCGGGACCTGCTGGAGGCCGGCTCCACCGTGACGGGAACAGCCGGCGTCCACGAACAAACGCTGGCCACCTACCGCCTGCTGGCAGCGCTGAAGGAGCTCCACCCCGGGCTCGAGATTGAGTCGTGCTCGTCCGGCGGGGCGCGCGTGGACCTGGGGATTCTGGAACACACCGACAGGATCTGGGCCAGCGACTGCATCGACCCGCTGGAGCGCCAGCAGATCCTGCGCTGGACGGCCCAGCTGCTGCCGCCGGAATTGGTGGGCAGCCACGTCGGCAGCCCGCAGTCGCACACCACCGGACGCACCCACGCCCTGTCCTTCCGGGCAGCGACGGCCCTCTTTGGCCACTACGGCATCGAATGGGACATCACCGCCCTTAGCCCGGCCGAACAACAGGAATTGGCCGGCTGGATTGCCCTCTACAAGGAGCAACGGGCGCTCATCCATCACGGGGATGTGGTGCGGGTGGACCACCCAACCCCGGAAATCAGCGCCCACGGCGTCATCGCCGCCGACCGTTCCGCCGCACTCTTCGAGCTCACCGTCCTGGCCCGGCCGGCCAGCTGGCCGCCGGTCCCGGTGCGCCTGGCGGGCCTGGACCCGGAGCGCAGCTACGCCGTCCGCCATGTGGGCCCCACGCCCCCGTTGGGCACCAACAACAACTCACCGGCCTGGATGAACGAGGGCGGGATCCACCTCACCGGGGCCATGCTCGCTGCCGCCGGACTCGCCATGCCGCCACTGCAGCCGGAACACTCGGTGGTGGTGCTGCTGGAGGCCCTCGACGGGAGCCTCGGCGGGGGCCTCGGTGGGGGCGAAGACTTGTCATGAGTCCGGCTAGGATCGAATCATGATCAAGGCCAAGGCTCCACTCCGGCAAGATTCGCGCGGCCGGGTGCTTGACATCATCCGGGCCACGGAACCCACCAGCAGGATCGAACTGGTCCGGGAAACCAGGCTGACGCCGGCCTCCATCACCCACCTGGTGCGAGACCTGCTGGCCCAGGGGCTGGTGCGGGAAGTGGGGCAGGCCGAATCAACAGGCGGCAAGCCCCGCACACTGCTGCGCCTGAACCACGACTCCATGACGGCCATCGGCGTGCAGCTCGGGGCCGCCTCCGTTGGCATCGTCGCCACCAACCTTGCTGGGGACATTGTGGGCCGGCAGATCCTGCGCGGCGCCAAGGACCTGGACCCGCAGGTGATTGTGGCATTCCTGGCCGCCGCGGTGGAAGACCTGATCGAGAACCTCGGCCTGGAGCGCGCCACGATTGCCGGCATCGGCGTGGCCATGCCCGGCCCCCTGGACAAGGCTGGCGGCTACCTGCGCAACGTGTCCTACCTGCAAAATCTGTCCGGTTTTGCCCTGGCGGATGAGCTGGAAACAGCTACCGGCCTGCCGATCATCGTCGACAACGACGCCACGGCGGCCGCGGTGGGGGAGTACTGGCTGGGCACCACCGACAAGCATTCCGCCTACGCCACCGTCTACCTGGCCACCGGGATTGGCGGCGGCCTGGTGGTCAATGGCATGCCCTATCGAGGCAGCAGCTCCAATGCCGGAGAACTGGGCCATGTCAGCATCGACTTCCGCGGCTCCGAATGCACCTGCGGCAACCGGGGCTGCCTGGAGTTATTTGCGGCACCGCCGGTCCTGGTGGACAAGGCGCGGCAGGCTCCCGCAGCTGCCGGACTGGGCGAGGTGGCCCGCGGCAACGTCGAGGACGGCATGTCCCAACTGGGCATTCTGGCTGCCCGGGGCAACGAGGCGGCCGCGGCCATCATTCGCGACGGGGCGGAATCGCTGGCCTGCGGCATTGTCACGCTCGTGAACTTGTTCGACGTCGACATGGTGGTGCTGGCCGGCCCCGGCTTCTCCTCCTGCGCCGCGTTTTATCTTGAGGCGGCGCAAAAGGCACTCGATTCACGCACCCTGGCCAGGGGCGTCCACGACGTGTCGGTGGTGATGTCGGCCAGTCCGCGCGACGCGGCAGCGCTCGGGGCAGCCACGCTGGCGCTGCAGGACAAGCTGGAACGAAAGCCGGCTGCCGCCAACAAGTAACACGCGCGGCGCCGCACTTGCACGCCGCGCTTGCAGCGAGTGTGCAGTAAACGTCGTTTGGAGTGAGGCTGAACGACGTTTACTGCGCACTCACCGCAACGAAATGCGCCTGGGCCGCGCTTTTGGGCAGCTTTCGTGCGCGTGCCACTTTGCCCACGCCTGCACACGCGCCAGCTGCTCCGCGACACCGCCATCGCGCGGGACGTCGTACGGCACATCGCGCGGAAAACTGTCGAACGGCACGCGGGGCGGGTGCGCCACAGCTTGTAGCGAGTGTGCAGTAAACGTCGTTTGGAGTGAGGCTAAACGACGTTTGCTGCACACTCGCTACAACGAAATGCGCCCGGGCCGTGCTTTTGGGCAACTGTCGCGCCCCTTGTGTCTCTTTTCTCGGGCCTGCGCGGGCGCCAGTCGCTCCGCTGCCCCGCCATCGCGCGGAGAGTCGTGGCACAGCAGCCAGCAGTCTGCACACGCAGAAGCGGGTGCAGCGGCCGGAGCACCACTCAGAACCACGTTATGGGCCACGTCACATTCTGCCTTATTTCATCCGTATGGACAGTCTTTCAAAAACATTGTTGACAGACTTAATTAAGTCAAATATAAAAGTACCTATGCGTCCCCAAGGGCGCACACAGTGCGGTGGCGCAACTTGGTCCGGGTGTGCTGTGAATCACAATGAAGGGTCAATGATGTCTCATTTCAAAAAGCGCAGGCTCGCCATGGCTGTTGTCGCTGCCGCCGCGGCAAGTATCCTGGCGTTGTCCGGTTGCAGCAGTGATGCCGGCGGTTCCAACGGGGCAAGCGGTTCGGGCCAGTCGGCCGTCACCGTCTTCAACGGCGCCACCGGTGCCATCTCCGAAAACTGGAACCCGTTCTCCCCGACCATGCTGCAGCCCACGCAGGGCGTCATTTACGAACCGCTCTACTACTACAACCTGGCCGCGGAATCGGATCCGCAGCCCCTTCTGGCCACGGACTACAGCTGGAATGCGGATGGCACCGAGCTGACCATCACCAACCGTGAAGGCGTCAAGTGGTCCGACGGCGAGCCGCTGACCGCCAAGGATGTGGCCTACACGTTCAACCTGATCCACGACAACCCGGCGCTGAACACCAGCGGCCTCAACGCCACAGCGAAGGCCACGGATGAGGTGACCACGGTGCTGACGTTCGAGGAGACCTCATTCATGCAGGAACCCCAGATCCTGGGCAACCAGGCGATCATCCCCGAGCACATTTGGTCCAAGATTGCCGATCCCACCACCACCATCAACGAAAACCCCGTGGGCACCGGCGCCTACATGGTGAAGTCATTCAACGCCCAGTCCTACGTGTTGGAAAAGAACCCCAACTACTGGGAGGCCGGCAAGCCGGAGATTGAAAGCGTCCAGTACATTTCACTGGCCACAGCCGATGCTGCCAGCGCCGCCCTGATGGCGGGAAAAGTTGACTGGATGAGTTCCTTCCTGCCCAACCTCAAGGAAATGATCGGGGACCAGAAAAACCTCAGCTACGTTAACACCCCCGTCATGACCACGTCCTTGTTCACGTGTGCCAATGCAGCCCTCGGCTGTGTGGGACCGCAGACGGACGTTGCCGTCCGCCAGGCCATTTTTCACGCCATGGACCGCACCCCGCTGAACAAGCTGGCCGGCGGCGATTTTGCCGCTCCCGCCTCCCCGACACTGCTGCTGCCGGACCGTGACAAGAAATGGATTGCCAACCCCGACGACGTCGAGGTCCCGCAAACTGCCGATGTCGCGAAGGCAGGAACCATCCTGGAAGAGGCTGGGTACGCCAAGGGGAGCGACGGCATTTACGCCAAGGACGGGAAGCGAGTCAGCCTCACCGTCCAGGTGGTGGCCGGCTGGAGCGACTACATTTCAGCCGTCCAGGTCTTGACCAGCCAGCTCAAGGAGGCCGGCATTGAGCTTAAGTCCACCCAGCTGTCCTACAACGAGTGGAGCAGCAACCAAACCAAGGGCACCTTTGAACTGACCCTGGACTCCATTGGGTTGGGCGCCTCGGACAACCCCTACTACACCTACCAGCCGCGCTTCAACAGCTCCACCAGCGCCAAGGTGGGCGAGGATGCCTCCACCGGCGGCAACTACGCCCGCTACGACAACAAGACTGTCGACGCCGAGCTGGCCAAGGCTGCCGCCACCGAAGACGAAGCCGTGCAAAAGGCCGCCTACGCGACCATTCAAAAAGAGGTCGTCCGCGACCTGCCCTACATCCCGATCTACGTGAACTCGACACTGTCCGAGTTTAACACCGACCACGCCACGGGCTGGCCCACCAATGATGACAAGTACGCGTTCCCGGCGTCCTGGAAGTCATGGGACAACGGCATGGTCCTGAAATCACTCACACCGGCCGGCAATTAACAGTGCCATCGGTGCCGAGAAGCAAAACGGAAGGTTGAGCAACCGTGCGGTTTTATCTCCAGAAGCTGGTGTTTTATGTGGTTGCCCTGTGGGCAGCCCTGACACTGAACTTTTTCCTGCCACGATGGATGCCGGGCAACCCGGTGGACATCCTGATCTCCAAACTCGCGGCCAAGGGACCTGTTTCAGCATCCACCCGGCACGCACTTGAACTGCTTCTCGGCACCAACTCGGACCAGCCGGTCCCGGTGCAGTACCTGAACTACCTTGGCAGCGTCTTCCGGGGCGACCTGGGCGTTTCGGTGACGTATTTTCCCGCCAATGTCACGGAAATCATCGGCCAGTCGCTGCCCTGGACGGTGGGACTGATTGGCATTGCCACCGTGATTTCCTTCGTCATCGGCATCCTGCTGGGCCAGCTGGCCGGCTGGAAGCGCGGTTCCTGGTTGGACAACGTCATTCCGGTGACGACCATGTTTCAGGCCGTGCCGTACTTTTGGCTGGCCCTGGTGCTGCTGTACTTCCTGGCCAGCAAGGTCCAGCTGTTCCCGCTCAGCGGCGGGTACGACGTCTACACCGTCCAGCCGGGCATGAGCTGGGCTTTCATCTCCAGCGTCATCACCCACGGGGCGCTGCCGGCACTGACCATCGTCCTGTCCTCCATTGGCGGCTGGATGATGGGCATGCGCAACATGATGGTCTCCACCCTGTCAGAGGATTACATTGTCACCGCCGAAGCCAAGGGACTGCACCCGCGGCGGATCATGACCAGCTACGCCGCCCGCAACGCCGTCCTGCCGTCACTGTCCGGATTCGCCATCTCCCTGGGCTTTGTCGTTTCCGGCTCCATCGTCACCGAGATGGTGTTTTCCTACCCGGGCATTGGCTCGGCCCTGCTGACGGCCGTGCAAAGCAACGACTACGCACTGATGCAGGGCATCTTCCTTGTCATCACCATCTCCGTCCTGGGCGCCAACCTGCTGGTGGATCTGCTCTACGCCCTGATCGATCCCCGCACACGAGTGCGCGCCTAAGCCGGAAGGAACATCATGGAAACAACTGTTGAAGTACAAGATCCAGCGCCCGCGGCCGCACCGCCACGGCCGGCGAAGCGCCGCCGTCGTCCGCGTTCTGCCAAGCTCATTGCCGGGCTGGCCATAGCAGGGGCCATCACCTTGTTTGGCATCCTCGGCCCCTTGTTCCTGGGGGACCCCAACGCCATCAGCAACGAGACCCTGGCAGCCCCGGGCAACGGCATGCTGCTGGGCAGCACCCAAACCGGCCAGGACGTGCTGGCGCAGCTCGCCCATGCCACCCGCGGTTCCCTGACCATCGGTGTGCTGGTCGGCATCATGGCCATCGTTGCCTCGGCGTTCTTTGGCATTGTTGGCGCCTACATTGGCGGGTGGACGGATGAGGCCTTCTCGCTTGTCACCAACGTCATGCTGGTCATTCCCGGGCTGCCCCTGGTCATCGTCATCTCCAGCTACGTCCCCAACAAGGGGCTGCTGCTGATCGCCGGGGTCCTGGCCCTGACCAGCTGGGCCGGGGGAGCGCGCGTGCTGCGCGCCGTGACCTTGAGCCTGCGCAGCCGCGACTATGTGGCGGCGTCCCGGGTCTCCGGGGAAAAGACGTGGCGGATCCTGCTGGTGGAAATCCTGCCCAACTTGATGCCCGTGCTCGCCTCACAGATGGTCTTTGCCGTCATCTTTGCCATCCTGGGCGAAGCCGGACTGGCGTTCATCGGCCTGGGCGCCTCAAACACCTGGACCTGGGGCTCCATGTTGTTCTACGCCCAGAACGGCCTGGCCCTGCGGCTGGGCGCCTGGTGGTGGTTCGTTCCGCCGGGCCTGCTCATCGCCGTGTTCGGTGCCGCGCTCTCGCTGATCAACTTCTCCATTGACGAGATCATCAACCCGAAACTGCGCGACCAGACACTGTCGGCCCGCAAAAGCTGGGCCAAGTCCCAGGCCAGGAAGCCGGCACAGTCCCCATCGGGTGAGCCGGCACAGGCCCCGGCAGCCAAGACCGCAGAAAGGCAGCACCGTGCAAAAAGTTGAGCCACTGAACGCAGCAGGAACGGGCCCGGTCCTTTCCATCGAAAACCTCAGCATTGACTATGCCGGTGAAGAGACCGTGCACGCCGTCAAGAACGTCACCCTGGAGCTGGGCCGCGGGGAGATCCTGGGCCTGGCCGGGGAGAGCGGCTGCGGCAAAACGACGCTGGCCTACGGGGTCAACCGGCTGCTGAAACCGCCTGCCCGGATTGTCAGCGGCCACGCGACCTTCCACGACAGGGACGGTACGGACATTGCCCTCGGCGGGCTGGAGGGTGAATCCCTGCGCGCCTTCCGCTGGAACAAGATCTCGATGGTCTTCCAGGGCGCCATGAACTCCTTGAACCCGGTGCTGAACATCCAGGCGCAGCTGGAGGACATCTTCACCACACACCGGCCGGAGATGGACAAAGCCGAACGCCGCCAGCAATGCGGGGACCTGTTGGAGCGGGTGGGCGTCAACCGCAACCGGGTCCGCTCCTTCCCGCACGAACTCTCCGGCGGCATGCGCCAGCGCGTCATGATCGCCATGGCCATGGCACTCGACCCGCAGATCATGATCATGGACGAACCCACCACCGCCCTTGACGTGGTGGTGCAACGTGAAATCCTGCGCGAGATCACCCGGCTCCGGGCCGAACTGGGCTTCGCCGTCATCTTCATCACCCACGACCTGCCGCTGCTGCTGGAAATCAGCGACCGCATCGCCGTCATGAAGGGCGGGGAAATTGTTGAACTGGGCGACGCCCGGCAGGTCTACACCAACCCATCCCACGAGTACACGCGCAAGCTGCTGAACTCGTTCCCCAGCCTGACGGGCGACCGCGGGGACTTCATCCGCCACGGCCGCACCCTGGAAGGAAGCGCATGAGCACCCTCGAATTTCACAATGTGGTCAAGGAATACCGGCTGCGCGGCGGCTGGCACGGGCGCACCCTCAAGGCCGTCAACGACGTCAGCTTCTCCGTGGAGTCGGGCAAAACGGTCGCCCTGGTGGGCCAAAGCGGCAGCGGCAAGTCCACCATCGCCAAGCTGCTCATGCAGCTGGAACGGCCCACCGCCGGGAAGATCATGCTCGACGGCGTCCCGGTCCAGCGCCGCGGTGCCGGCCTGCGCCAATACCGCCGCGACGTCCAGATGGTCTTTCAGGACCCGTTCGCCTCCCTCAACCCCTTCCACACCGTGGGCCACCACCTGGCCCGTCCGCTGAAACTGCACGGCAAGGCCACAACAGCGGAGGAGACCGAGGCGGCCGTCGCCGAACTGCTCACCCGCGTCCGGCTGGATCCGGCAGCCGCTGCCAAGCATCCGCACGAAATGTCCGGCGGCCAACGCCAGCGCGTGGCGATTGCCCGGGCGCTGGCACCGGAACCACGCATCCTGGTGGCCGACGAACCCGTCTCCATGCTCGATGTCTCCATCAGGCTCGGCGTGCTGAACCTGCTGGCCGAGCTGCAGCGCGCCGACAACCTCGGCGTCCTCTACATCACCCACGACCTGGCCACGGCCCGGCACTTCTCCGATGAAATCCTCGTCATGTACCAGGGCGAAATCGTCGAAGCCGGGCCCTCCGACGACGTCATCCTCAACCCCCAACACCCCTACACGCAGCTGCTCGCCGAGGCAGCCCCCAACCCGGAAAAGAGACTTGCCCAGTGACAGTCACGACCACCAACCTTCTGCCAGCACCCGCCGTGGCGGACCTGACCAGCGCCGGCGGCTCACGCTGGGAGCTCCGTCCCACCACCGAACTGCCGCCGGGGGTGGCGCTGGGCGCGGAGGCAGTTCCCGCCGTCGTACCCGGCGAGGTGCACACCGACCTGCTCCGGGCCGGGCTGATTCCGGACCCCTTTGACGGCAACAACGAAGCGGCGCTGGCCTGGATCGGGCTCACCGACTGGCAATACCGCACGATTTTCACGTTCCACAACGGCCAGCACGCGCGCCACGACCTGGTGGCCGACGGGCTCGACACGGCCGCCACGATCCGGCTCAACGGCAAGGTGGTGGCCAGCACGGCGAACCAGCACCGGTCCTACCGCTTCGACGTGCGCGAGTTCCTGGTGCAGGGCGAGAACGAGCTCGTCATCGATTTTCGGGCGCCCGTGACGTTTGCCCGCGAACAGGAAGAGCTCATCGGTGCCAGGCCGCAGGTGAACCACCACCCGTTCAACGCCGTGCGAAAAATGGCGTGCAACTTTGGCTGGGACTGGGGCATCGACATTGCCGGGGCAGGCATCTGGAAGGCGCTCCGGCTGGAATCGTGGTCCGGGGCGCGCATAGCCTCCGTGCGCCCGCTGGCCACGCTCGACGGCGACGGCACCGGCCGGCTGGAAACCCACGTTGAGCTTGAATGGGACGGCGGCACCTCCGCTGCGGGCACGGCCGAACTCAGCATTTCCGTGGCCGGAGTCGAAACGTCGCTCACCGTGGGATCGGCCGACGGCGGCGCCTCCGCCGTCCTGCTGGTCCCGGACGTGGCACCCTGGTGGCCGCGCGGGCACGGGGACCAGGCGCTGCATGAGGTGCGCGTGGAACTGGCCAACGCCGGCAGCGGCCGCTGGGCAGCGCAGGTGGGTTTCCGCACCATCGAGGTCCGCACGGACGCCGACAACGACGGGACGAACTTCCAATTCCGGGTCAACGGCGTTGACGTGTACATTCGCGGTGCCAACTGGATCCCCGACGACGCACTCGTCACCCGGATCACGCGCGCCAGCGTGGAGGCGTCCATCCGCGACGCCGCCGATGCCGGCATGAACCTGCTGCGGGTCTGGGGCGGGGGCATGTACGAATCCGAGGACTTCTACGACGTGTGCGACGAGCTGGGGATCCTGGTCTGGCAGGATTTCCTGTTCGCCTGCGCTGCCTACTCCGAGGAGGAACCGCTGCGCTCGGAGGTCATCGCCGAGGCCCGCGAAGCCGTCACCCGGCTGAGCACCCACGCCTCCCTGGCCCTGTGGAACGGCTGCAACGAAAACATTTGGGGCTGGGTGGAGTGGGGCTGGCAGGTGCCCCTGGCCGGCCGCACCTGGGGCGAGGGCTACTACCGCGAGATCCTGCCGGAAATCGTGGGCGAGCTCGATCCCCGAACCCGGTATTCGGCCGGCAGTCCCTTCTCTTACGGGGACCACATGCACCCCAACGATCCACGCCACGGCACCACGCACATCTGGGACGTCTGGAACGAGAAGGACTACAGCCACTACGCCAGTTACCAGCCCCGTTTCGCCTCCGAATTCGGCTTCCAGGGCCCGCCCGCCTGGTCCACGCTCACCAGCGTGGTCCACGACGAGCCGCTCGCACCCTACGGCCGGCAGATGCTGGTCCACCAAAAAGCGGACCAGGGCAACCTGAAGCTGGAGCGCGGACTCGGCGAACACCTGCCGCAGCCCGGGAGCATCGAGGACTGGCACTGGGCAACCCAGCTCAACCAGGCCCGGGCCATGGCCTTTGGCATCGAACACTTCCGCAGCTTGTTCCCGCTCAACCAGGGCGCCGTCATGTGGCAGCTCAACGATTCCTGGCCCGTGGTTTCCTGGGCAGCGGTGGACAGCCACGGCATCCGCAAGCCGCTGTGGCATGCCTTGAAGCATGCGTACGCACCGCGGTTGGCGACAGTGCAGCCGCGCGAGGGGGGACTCGCCGTCGTGCTTCACAACGATACGGACCTGCCGCTTGCCGGTGAGTTGCGGCTGCGGCGTGCGTCAACCGGCGACGGCGGGGAGGTGCTGGCGGAGGTGCTGCTGAAAGTTTCGGTGCCCGCCCGCGATGCCGCCACGTACCAGCTGCCGGTCGGCATCGCCGAGCCTGCCGATGCCACGGCGGAGTTCATCGAAGTCAGTGCCGTGGACGACGGGCTCGGCCTGGCCCCGGCCTACGGCTACTTTGTGGAGGACACGGCGCTGACGCTGGCCGATCCGGCACGGGTTTTGACGGCGTCGGCTGTGCGCACGGACGACGGCGTTGACGTCACGGTCCGTGCCACGGCGCTCGTCAAGGACATCGCGCTCTTCCCCGACCGGGTGGACCCGCGGGCGGGCGTGGACTCCGGCCTGGTCACCCTGGCCGCCGGCGCCGGGCACACGTTCCGGATCACGGGCGAAAAGCTGAACGTGGAGGCACTGCTTGCCGCCCCCGTCCTGCGTTGCGCCAATGATCTTGTGCAGGGGTAGTCTGATTGCATGATTAGCCAGGGGAGTGCCCTTTCGACGCCGTTGCGCTCCGGCCTTCCGGATGCCGCACCGGTTGGATTGGTGCTCCTGCGCTCCGCCCAGCCCGGCCAGCTCGACCCGTTCCACCAGGACTTCGTCCGGGGTGTGGAGTCGCGGCTGGCCGAGGCCGGGCGGAGCCTGCTGGTGATGCTGCAGGCAGATCCGGAAAAGGAACTTCACACGTACCGCCGGTGGGCAGCCCGGGGCCGCATCGCCGGCGTGCTGCTCATGAACCTGCGTCTGGGGGACGAGCGGGTGCCGCTGCTGCAGGAACTGGGCCTGCCGGCGGTGGTTATTGGCGACCCGAAAATCAGCCCCGCGCACCCCACGGCCTTTACCGACGACGCCTCGGCGATGGCGGACGCGATGCGGTACCTGATGGGTTTGGGCCACCGGCGCATTGCCAGGATCGCCGGTCCGGCGGAGCTGCTGCACACGGCCCAGCGCACAGAAGTGTATGCGGCAATGCTGGCCGAGGCCGGTGTTGGCGGTGTTTCAGGCCTGCAGCGCAATGGCGGGTACGGGCACGACAGCGGCAGAACCCTGACGGCCGAACTCTTCGCCGCGGATGCCGTTGCTCCCGCTGATGCCGCTGTTCCAGTGGTTCCCGCGGATGAACGTCCCACCGCGATTATTTACGACGACGCCGTCATGGCCGTGGGCGGCTTGGAAACCCTGCGGGCGCTGGGCATCGCCGTCCCCGGGCAGGTTTCGGTGTTGGCGTGGGACGACTCCCTGCAGTGTCAGCTCGCGGGCGTCTCGGCCTTGTCGCACGATGTGGCCGCCTATGGCGAGCTGGCCGCAGAACTGTTGATTGGGCATCTTGCCGGTGAGCCCGTCACGAGCCGGGCCGCCCTGGCCCCTGCCCTCGTGGTGCGGGGCTCAACCGGTCCGGTCGCGGAGCCGGTTGTGACTGACCGGCGGGAAGCTTGAAATTTTCATGAACGTCACGACCACAACGCTGCAGATGCGCCAGCCTCCCGAGGCTGCCCCGCGTGCCTTGCCTGCCGGGGCCCGGCTGGAACGTGCTGTTGGGATCACCCCCGAATACGCCCGATTTCTTTACGGGCTCGTGGGCGGGCCCTGGAACTGGACGGACCGACTCGAATGGACGCGGGACCAGTGGGCCCGGGAACTGGCTGTGCCGGGCACCGAGTTCTGGGTGCTGTACGGCGAGGGTGTGCCGTGGGGCTTCGTCCAGCTCCAACCACTCCCCGCGGCCGATGGCACCCACGTGGAGATCCGGTACTTTGGCTTGGCGGAGCAGGCGATTGGCCGCGGCCTCGGCGGACTGCTGTTGGAACACGGAGTCGAGGCGGCCTGGTCGCTGACCGCGCGCCAATCGTTGCCGCAGGGCGGGTCTTTGCCGCAGGACGGCTGGGTCCCTGAAGCGACCCGCGTGTGGGTGCACACCTGCAGCCTCGACGGCCCCGCAGCGTTGGCGAACTACCAAGCGCGCGGGTTCGTCATTTCCCTGACCGAGGACGCCGAGCAGGCCGTGCCGGAGCGGCCGCTCGGATCGTGGGCATCCACCGGCGGGCCCGTGTAGCCGGCGCCATTGCGGGCCACAAAAGTTCAGATCAGCCCAAGGTCCTCGAAAGCGGTCGCGATGCCATTGCGGCTTGGCGGTGGGGCGGTGCGGTCCGCGATGGCCAGAAGCTCCGGACTGGAGCCTTCGATGACCACGCCAAGGCCTGCGTAGGCAACCATTTCCAGGTCGTTTTGGCCATCGCCGAACGCGATGGAGTGTGCGCGGTCAATGCCGAGCCAGGCGATCGCGGCAGCAACGCCGTCGGCCTTGCTGATGCCGCGCTGGTAAAGCTCGCCGGCGTGGCTGCCCTCGTCGGCGATGGAATTGGCGACGACGGTGATCTCCGCACCAATTTTGGCCACCATCCGGTCCATGGGAATCAACGATTCAAACACCGTGACCTTGGCGAACAGCGGGGAGTCCTGCGACCACGGGAGCAGTGAGTCCAAAATGGCGGAGGACCCCTTGGGCTGGCCGGGGGCCGACTTCTGGAAGTGTCCCTCGACAATAGTGCGCAGGCGTTGCTCGGCGGCAGGGGCCACGTGGAGTGACTCCTGCGCTTCCAGAACGTAGACCGAGTCGTGGGCGTCAAGGGCGGCGACAGTCCTGGCCGCCAGCTCCGCCGGGAATCGGGTGTCAACGAGGACCTCGCCCGCCACCTCGACATAGGCGCCCGCACTCGCCACGAGGCCGTCAAAACCGGCATCGACAATGTGCTCCGGCAGCATGGACACGGGCCGCCCGTGCACAGGAGCACCTTGTGGCCCGCGGTCCGGGCCGCGCGGACGGCCCGAACATGCGCCTCGGGAACAATGCCGAAGTCTGCATAGGTGCCGTCAACATCGAGGAAAATGGCGTGGGTAATTCCGGTGGCGGTTCTTGGACTGGCTGGTGTGTTTGGCTCGGCGGTCATGATCAGGGAGTCTACCCGCGACGGGTGGTCACCCCGCGGCAGGGGTGCGGCAATCAGCCGGCGGTGTCGCGGCGCCGGACCCCCCTGCGTCGGTCCCGCGGTGCCCGCCCCGCCGTCGGACAAGGTTGCCGGGCAACCAACTCTGGACAAATTTATTTGTCGGTGGGAAGCTTGGAACATGTTGGACGTTGCAGTGATTGAGGAGGCCTCGGCGGCCGAGGCGGCGCTTGATCCCATCCGGGCCAGGCTGCTGGCGGAGCTGCGGACCCCCGCCTCGGCGGCAGGCGTGGCGGCGCGGATCGGGCTGCCACGGCAAAAAGTGAACTACCACCTGAGGACGCTGGAAAGCTTCGGACTCGTGGAACTGGTCGGGGAGCGGCGCAGGGGCAATGTCACCGAGCGGGTCCTGGGTGCCACTGCGCGGTCCTACGTCATTTCGCCGGCGGCCCTCCCCGGGGTGGCCCCCGACCCGTTCCTTGCACCGAACAGGCACTCGGCCCGCTGGATGCTGGGACTTGCAGCACGTCTGGTCAGGGACGTCGGGACGCTGATCACCGGTGCCGACCGCACCAACCAGCGGCTGGCAACCTTCGCCTTGGACGGTGAGTTGACCTTTGCCAGCGCGGCCGACCGGGCCGCATTTGTTGCCGAACTGGCGGCCAGCACGGCGAAGCTGGTGGAAAAGTACCACAGCGAAAGCGCGGCTGGCGGGCGCAGGCACCGGCTCGTCGTCGCACTTCATCCCAGCGTCAAGCCGGTCCCGGAACCACGGGAAACCATACACGGTGCCGGAATGTCCGGCCCCAGCAAGGAGCAATGATGGCCAAGGAATTCAAGATCGTGCACGAATCCGAGATCGAGGGCACGCCGGCGCAGGTGTTCGATGCGGCGACGTCGGGCACTTCGGGCTGGATGTGGCCCATGGAAATTGAGGCGAAGCTTGGCGGCGCGGGCCCGTTCGGCAGCATTGTGACCGTTTGGGAGCCGCCGCACCGCTTCTCGAACCGCATGGACGGCGAGGGCGGCTTCTTCAACCAGCTCGAGTACGACATTTCCGAGCTCCCGGACGGCAAGTCCTGGCTGCGGTATGTGCACAGCGGCGTGTTCTTCGAGGACTGGGACAACCAGTACGACGGCGCCGCCAAGCACACCGCCTTTTACCAGCACACGCTGGGCCAGTACGTGAAGTTTTTCGCCGGCCGGCAGGCAGCGTTTGCCGACGTCCAGGGGCCCGCGGCATCGTCCTCTCCCGAGGCCTTCGAAGCGGTCAAGCATGCCTTGGGGATCCACGACCCCGGCGCCGGCAGTCACGTCAGCGTCGCCATCGCGGGGCTTGGGACTGTCGACGCCGTCGTGGACCACCTGGATGAGAACTTCGTGGGGTTGCGCACCGACGACGCCATGATCCGCTTCTTCGGCCGCAACGCCTTTGGGGCCGTGGTCGGCATGACCATTCACCTGTTCGCCCCCGGAGCGGATGCAGAAGTGGCAGGGGCCGCCTGGGGTGCGTGGCTGAACGGGCTGTACTCGGCGTAGGGCTGGGGCCGGAATGTGATCCACCCCGGCGCGAGTGGACAGGAAACGTCGCTATGGCTGGCCATTGCGACGTTTCCTGCACTCTCGCGTTGTCAGCAGGAGCCGCCTCGGACCAGTTTTGACGGCCAACTGCCCGCAGCCGCCCATGCTGGCTTCAGGACCTGTCGGGATCAAACTCCGATGCGACCGATAACCAGGCCAAGCTTCACGTCGAAGGCTCCCGGAAGGCAGTGTAGCCCCCTCTCTATGAAGGCTCAAATTATTTCCTTGAAATGGCACGACGAAATATATTTTATCCCGAATTTCGCTGGATTTGCAGATATTTCCTGTACATACGACTACGAGTCGTCTAGCGTGAAAATATGATGTTGATAAGGAAGTTTGCTTTAGGGGTAATAGTCATAGCCATTGCTGGGCTCGTGTCTGGCTGCTCTAAAGAGGAAGAAAGAAATCAACCGCTTTCCCCAACTTTCATATCCCCAGGGTCCGAGCCAACTCCGACGTCAGCAGGGTCGGCGATTCTTCCCAGCGATCAGTCTATATTCACAGAACAATCGAATATATTGTCCGAAAAGAATCCGTCTGCCACTGTGGTAATGAATCGTTCTGATACAGGTAGTGGCGATCTTAAAGTCCCGGCGCTGCCAGCCGGAAAGACACGCTTAGGACTTCTAATTAATTGCTCTGGTGGCGATTGGTCGGTGGATGTTGACCAAGGTACGCCAGCTAATAGTGGAGCCCCATGTTCGTTGACTATTACACCGTCAGCCGATTTTCCACTCGATAGTCCATCGTCGGAAACCATTGTAAAATTAACGGTTCCGCACTCAACGAAGTACTGGGTCACAATCTTTTATAAATAGACATAATTTACGGAGGTATTTTTATGATGAAAATTGTTAAGTATGTTGGAATTGTCTTTGGGGCGTTGGCTCTCACTGCTACTGGCCTGTCTTCTGCCAGCGCAGCCGAACCCCCTGAATCTGAATCTGATGTTGTTTCTCCGTATGGCCTATGTAACGGTGGTGTTCCTGACCTTTCGGTGACTAACGTGAATCGAGCATATGCGCCTGGATCGTATCGATTGCCCGGCTCTCCAGGGGCAAACCTTACGATCGATGTTGGTACCTCCTCAACAGTTTCTGGTTCCATGTCCCTTTCGACCACGGTTGAGGCGGGGGCAATTTTCGCATCGGCATCGGTGACCGCCGGCATCGAGCTGAGTGCTTCGGAGACGAGTACAGCAACGTACTCCGTCAATGCAACCATCCCCGATGAGGGTGGCTATATCGAGCTTGGTTCCGAGGGGCGTTCCTTCAATTGGTCGGCGACAACTTACAACAGCAATTGTGTTGTCACCAATCAAGAGAGTGGTACAGGAACTGGAGCGACCTCAACACCTTACGGCTATCTGTCTTGGGTCGGGTTTGTCTAGAGAATTATTGTTGGACAGGCGAGGGTGCATATCTAGCCGGCTGGATACGTCCCCTCGTTTGCATGGTAATCACCACCCCATTGGCGGCCTCCAACCCGATCTACAGCTTTTCGGGACCACACACCGGGTCATGCAGTTTGATTCGGCTTGCCTGCATTAACGCGACCCCGGTGGCGTGGTCGACTTTGCGGAGTAGGTGGACTGTTGTGCCGCCGCGGACGCTTGGCGCCATGGGTGCTTTTTTCGGCGGCTATCGCCAGGGCTCCTGACATCACGATTTAATTGATAAGAGCCGGGGTCTTGGTTTTGATGGCGTATTTGAGGATGAGATTGGTGCCGGGGTAGCGGGTTTCGGTGGCGGTGAGGTGCTCGCACAGCTGAGCGGCGGCCGTTGTTTTGGCCTTGGTCGGTAGAGGGTCCAGTGTGATGGTGAGGTGGCCGGGCACTGTGGTGTCGATGTCGCCTCTCTGATGGAACATCTGGCGCATGAGGGCGTGGGCTTCTTGGTTGGCTCGTTTGTAGCCGGTGTTGGTGCGGATCTCTCTGGCGATGGTCATCGCGGTGTTGTAGGCGGCCATACGGATGCCGGTGTGGATCAGTTTCACCTCGGTATCCAGGACTTGTTGGCCGGGGGTTCAGGTCACCGAGGCGGATCTTCGCCGGAATGCCCTGATGAATCTTTTCAGCAGCAACCAAAGCACTTTCTGCTTCCCATACTGGTGCCATGACTTGGTTGTGCATGGCATTGGTGACCGTGACTTCATCGGTGCCCTCGGTCGGGGTTTTCAATGCCAGCAGGTTTAGATCGGCCACGGCTGCTGCTTCTGCGTGGTGGTTCCGGGCGGTGACAACTTTTTGGTAGGCACGGGCCTTGGCAGGTTCCGGCACCAAACGGTCCTCGTTATCATCGGTGCTGGTGTAGGAGTCGTGGGAGTCGAGGGCGAAGTGCATGCGCGCGTAGCGGAACTGGTTTTCCTGCCGCCACCGATTCCCCATTCGATACACCACCTCTCCAGCACTCATGGTCCGGTCGGTGGTGAGGATATGGATTTGCCTCGTGCCACCACCGGTGGTGCCCACGATCCGGCTGATCTGGCGGATACTGAAGACCTCCCCGGTCTTCTTGGTCGTTGCCAGGGGCAGGTCAACGACCGTGTCAGCGACCGACCAGGTCTTCTCTTCACCGTGTTCGTCGGCGTGGGACACCTCGGCGAACAACTTTTCTTCGATGTCTTTGGTGGTGCCTTTGCGCCAGGTGAGTACGTCAAAACCAGCCGTATCCATGTGTTTGAACAGGGCTGGGGACCATCCTCCGCGGTCGAAGCCGACCAGCACCCGCCGCTCGTCCCCGACCGTGGTGCGCAGTTCAGGGAGTAGGTCTCGCAGTTCCGCGGCCAGGGACGCGCCGGGTTT